>NZ_JAVXGL010000056.1:0-12614 GCF_036657415.1 Anaerorhabdus sp.
GTTGTAATTCTTTTGATAAGTTTAATTCAATAAATTTCATATTTTTTTCTCCAAGCGCATATTATATCATAATGATAAGGAAAAGTATAGAATGTGCTATAATAGTTATTAATTTCACTTGATGGATAAGTATTGCTTTTTATTTTTAAAGGAGTACACTAGAGATTGCTATTGATTAAGGGTGATAGTTATGAATAAATCAAATTTGTCGTTTAGACAGCTACTATTTAAAAAGCTTGGTCCAATGCCTTTACTGGCTTTGAGTTTTGTTCTTGTAATCTTAACAGGAAGTATTCTGTTGTGGTTACCAATTTCAAATAATATTGCTCCACAAAGTTATTTAGATAACTTATTTGTAGCTACAAGTGCAACTTGTGTTACAGGCTTGGTTCCTTTTCCTGTTGTTGAACAATATAATCGATTTGGACAAATTGTAATTATTTGTTTAATGCAAATTGGTGGGCTTGGTTTAATGACTATCTTATTCTTGGTCGTTTCCTTGATGAAACATAAATTAATGTTAAAAGAAAAGAAACTTATTCAAGATTCGCTAAGTAAGACAGATTTACGTGATGTGCCTAAGTTTATTCGCAGTATCGTAAAATATACGCTTGTCTTTGAGGGAATTGGTGTAATACTCTTTGCAATTCGATTTATTCCTTCATATGGCATATCAGAAGGACTCTTCAATTCAATATTCTTATCAGTTTCTGCATTTTGTAATGCGGGATTGGATAATATGACTGTTTCAAGTTTAGCTCCATTTGTGAATGACCCATTAATTAACTTTACTGTTTGTGGATTAATTATTACTGGGGGGCTAGGATTTGTTGTATGGCTTGATTTAAGAAATAACATCACAGCAGCATTTAAAAAGAAGTGTGCGTTGAAAAAAGTTAAACAAATGCTTGCGGTACATACTAAACTTGTTCTACTTATGACAGGTTCTTTGTTAGCGATTGGGACAATATTGATTTATGCATTAGAATTCAATAATCCAGCTACACTTGGTCCTTTAGGCGAATTTGAGAAATGGATGGCTGCTTTCTTCCAATCAACTACACTACGTACGGCAGGATTTAGTACAGTATCAATTGCGGCGCTTAAACCAGCAACGCAATTTATTATGTGTATCTTTATGTTTATTGGTGGATCTCCTGGAGGTACTGCAGGGGGTATTAAGACAACAACATTTGCAATGCTATTTATCTTTATTATCTTTATATTAAGAAATGACAATCATATTAATGTCATGAAAAGAGATATTCCAAGAGTGAATTTTATGAAAGCATATGTCGTTACTATGATGTACCTTAGTGCTTTACTTATATCAGTATTAATTCTAAGTATCACTGAAAATTTACCTTTCCTTGCTCTAGTATTTGAGAGTTTCTCTGCAATTGCGACAGTCGGTCTATCAATGGATGTGACTCCACTCTTGTCGAGTATTGGAAAAGTTGTTATTATACTATTAATGTTTATTGGTCGTGTTGGACCGATAACGATTATTGTTTCTATCTTCAGAGTAGGAGCAAAACAAAAACAAAAAGAGATTGCATATTCTCATGGCGATATATTAATCGGGTAGGAGCAAGAAATTATGTCAAACAAAAACAAAACATTTGCAATTTTAGGATTAGGAATCTTCGGTTCAACAATTACTAAATCATTGTCAGATTTTAACTATGAAGTTATCGCGGTTGACCGTGATATCGTTTGTGTTGATCGTATTGCTGAATTTGCAGCGAATGCAGTTCAAGCTGATATTACAGATATCGAACAGTTACGTGCAATCGGTGTACAAGATTGTGATTGCGCTGTTGTTGCAACAGGGTCACATTTAGAAGATAGTATTATGGCTATCATGAATTTAAAAGAACTTGGTGTTCCTTATATTGTTGCAAAAGCAAAAAATAAGAAATACATGCAAATCTTTGAAAAGATTGGTGCAGATCGTGTTATCCGTCCTGAAAAAGAAATGGGTGAACGTGTAGCTAAACAATTAGTATCAAAGAGTATTGTGGATTTAATTGAAATTGATAGTGAATACAGTGTAATTGAAATAGTAGCACCTGAAATTTGGAATAATAAATCATTGAAAGATTTAGATCTAAGAACTAGTTTTGGTATCAATGTATTAGGTATTCGTAAGAAACCAGGAGAACACTTATCAATTTCTCCAAGTGCTGATTATGTTATTGAAGCAAATGATCGTCTACTTGTAATTGCAGATAATCTTGTTTTTAAGAAATTTGATAAAAGTTTTAATCGTTAAAAAAAGTATTTAATCATGAAAAAAAGTATGTTATCATAAACATGTTGTAGAAAAGGAGGTGGCATCATGTCAAGCAATAAATTTACATTTAAACCAAATGGTACTTGTTCTAGACTCTTTGAATTTGAGTTAGAAGATAATATTATTAAGGACTTCACTATTACTGGTGGATGTGATGGAAACCTCAAAGGGATCTGTAGTATTATTAAGGGCAAGACCGTCGAAGAAGTCATAAGTGCTTTTAACGGGATTACTTGTGGTAACAAGAGTACTTCTTGTCCAGATCAAATCGCGAAATGTTTAGCGGAACAAACTCGCTAATTATGTAAAAAGCACGCAAGTGTTTTTTTATTTTACTTTATTAAAGGGGGAAACGGTATGAGTAAATGGAGTTTTATAAAGAAGTATTGCAAAAATAATCAAGGAAAACTTCTTTTAATGGTAGTAGTAACCTTGGTGTATGCATTACTTAATCTAGTTTCACCACTAATCTTTAGTTTTTTCATTGATAACATAATTGACAACAAGCCAATCACAAATAAGTTGTTTGGGGATATTCTCACTTTTTTAGGTGGAAGAGATTATGTTAGAAACAATTTGTGGATTGGGGCAGCGTGTGTATTGTTTGTAAATGTGTTCGTATGTTTGGGTGTATTTATAAGAGGACGTATGAATGCGGTAATTTCAGAAAATATGAGTTACCATATTCGTAATGATTTGTATGATCACTTACAACATTTACCTTATGCATATCATGTATCTGCAAAGACAGGGGATTTGGTACAACGATGTACAAGTGATGTTGAACAAGTTCGTAAAGTTTTCGCAGGACAATTATCAGAAATGATTTATTCAGTTGCGACAGCAGCGATAGCGATTATTGTATTATTTTCAATTTATCCACCAATGGCTGTTTTAGCGATTATTAGTATGCCATTATTAATTTTCTATGCATTTATCTTTTTCAAGAATACACAAAAAACATTCTTGGCTTCAGATGAAGCAGAAGGTGTAATGACGACAACAATACAAGAAAGTTTATCTGGAATTCGAGTTATCAAAGCGTTTAATCGTGAACGATATGAGATTGATCGTTTTGAGAAAAAGAATGCGGTATTCAAAGAATTAACATTTAAATTAATACGCTTGCTAGGCTTATATTGGAGTACTAGTGACTTGATTTGTTTGGGACAAATTTTATTGATTTTGATTGTAGGTATATTCACAGCAATTGATGGTAACTTATCTGTAGGAAACTTCTTTGTTTTTATTTCATATGAAACAATGATTTTATGGCCAATAAGAAATTTGGGTAGAATTCTAGCAGATATTGGTAAAGCGACAGTATCAGTTGGACGTTTGAATGAAATTTTAAATGAACCAGTAGAAGATATTACAACAGGTATCACGCCAAAAATCGAAGGACATATTGTATTTGAACATTGTGATTTTCAATACCATGATGCAAATGAACCTATTCTTAGAGATATCTCTTTTGAAATTAAAAAAGGTGAAACGGTGGCAGTTATTGGCCCAACAGGTGCAGGAAAATCAACGCTAGTCCACTTATTATCACGTTTATATGATTACACAAGCGGATCAATTAAGATTGATGGTCACGAATTGAATGAAATTCAAAGAGAACATATTCGTCGCCATATTGGGATTGTATTACAAGAACCATTTCTATTTTCTAAGACAATTCATGAAAATATTCGACTTGCGAATCGTTTCTCAGATGATACAAAAGTAGAACGAGCAGCTCGTGTGGCATCAGTACATGAAGTTATTAAAGAATTTGAACAAGGATATCAAACACTTGTTGGTGAAAAGGGAGTAACCTTGTCTGGTGGTCAAAAACAAAGAATTGCGATTGCTAGAACAATTATTAATGAAACACCAATTTTAATTTTTGATGATAGCTTAAGTGCTGTTGATACAGAAACTGATGCGAATATTCGTCATGCTTTAAATGATTTAAATAAAGATACAACAAAAATTATTATTACTCAACGTGTTTCTTCAGCTCAAGATGCAGATAAAATTCTTGTCATTGAAGATGGAAGAATTACACAAGTGGGTAATCATGAATCACTTATTCATGAAGATGGATTATACAAGCGAATTTTTGAAATCCAAAGTTCATTTATTCTAGGGGGTGATGACAATGACTAATCAATTCCAAGAACAGGAATATAATACAGAATCACTGGATACAAGCTTATGGCGTAAGATACTCGGGATGATGAAATCGCAAAAGAAGAATTTATATATGTTGTTCTTTCTAAATTTCTTTATTGCGATACTTGATGTAGCTTTTCCATATATGAATAAAATTGCAATTGACTATTTTGTTGGTAATGGAGTCATTGACTACAAACTTACTATTTTTGCGATTGTCTTCATTGTGGGTATTATTACACAAGCAGCAATTGTTTATTTGTTCTTCCTTCAAGCAGGAAAAATTGAGATGAATTTCGCTTACGAAGTAAGAGAAAAAGCATTTCATAAACTGCAATCATTATCATTCTCATATTTTGACAAGACACCCATTGGTTGGTTAATGGCTCGTATGACAAGTGATATCGGACGTTTAGCGGAAATTTTATCATGGAGCTTGATGGATTTAGTTTGGGGTTTCTCAGTTATGATTGGTGTTACAATCGTAATGTTTGCGGTAAACTGGAAACTAGCTTTATTGGTATTAATCGTTGTTCCAATACTTGCTTATTTAAGTGTATGGTTTCAAATAAGAATACTTAAAAGTTATCGATCTGTAAGAAAAATTAATTCAAAGATTACTAGCGGATTTAATGAAGGAATTACCGGTGCTAAAACTACTAAAACTCTTGTCCTTGAAGAGAAAAACTTTAAGGAGTTTGATCAAGAAACTACGCTTATGCGTAAATCGAGTATTAAGGCAGCTACTCTATCAGCGTTATTTATGCCAATTGTAATGGGATTAGGTTCAATTAGTACAGCGGCAATTTTATGGTATGGTGGCTATGAAGTTTTATTAGGTACACTTCAATTTGGTACTTTGATGATGTTTACTCAGTATGCAACTCAATTTTTTGAACCTCTTCGTCAAATAGCTCGTTTAATTGCAGAGTTACAAATGGCTCAAGCGAGTGCTGAACGGGTACTTAGTTTATTGGGTACTCAACCAGAAATAATTGATAAGCCAGAAATTATCGAAAAATATGGAACACTATTTGATCCTAAACCTGAAAATTATGAACCAATTCAAGGAAACGTAGAATTTAAAAATGTATCCTTTCATTATTTACCAGGAGAACCAGTTCTTAAAAACTTTAATTTATCAGTTAAAGAAGGTCAAACAGTCGCGTTAGTTGGTGAAACAGGATCAGGAAAGAGTACAATTGTTAATTTACTTTGTCGTTTCTATGAACCAGTTGAGGGTGAAATTTTAATTGATGGTGTAGAATATCGCGATCGTTCATTAGGATGGTTACGATCACGCCTAGGATATGTTCTTCAATCACCGCATTTATTCTCAGGAACAATTAAAGAAAATATTCGTTTTGGGCGATTAGATGCAACGGATGAAGAAATTATTGATGCATGTAAATTAGTAAATGCGCATGATTTCATCGTTAAATTAGAAAATGGATATGATACTGAAGTTGGAGAAGGTGGAGGAAAATTATCAACTGGTCAAAAGCAATTGATATCCTTTGCTCGAGCAGTGTTGGTTAATCCAAGAATTTTCGTTCTCGATGAAGCAACATCTTCCATTGATACAGAAACAGAACAAATTATTCAATATACGATTGATCATGTTTTAACTCATCACACTAGCTTTATTATCGCGCATAGATTGTCAACAATCGTAAATGCGGATATAATTTTAGTTATTAAGAAGGGTGTCGTGGTTGAATCTGGAACTCATCAAGAATTATTAGATAAAAAAGGATATTATTATCGTTTGTATTCTAACCAATTCAATGAAGATCTTGAAAATCAATTATTACACAAAGGGGTTAAAAATGATTTCGTACAAAACTGATAACAAAATTGAATGTGCAATTGAAGAGGGAATCTGGCTAGATTTTCTAGAACAAACGTGGGTTTATTTTATTAAAGATACTGTTTGGCAAGAAGAAGAGATTCAAAATTTCAAACGCAATAAAATTCATTTAAGTTATTTTCAAAAAGGAATTATTGATGGCTTTTTGCTAGAAATAGATGATATGCTTGAAATATCAGACGTGCCATTCTGTATTCTAGATGCAAATAAAGAATTTTTGAATACATTAAAGGACAATCAAAACTATAATGCATTATTCTTGTTAATTAATGAGGCGAATGAAATTTGTGCTCGTCGTGAATCAACGCTATCTGGGCAAATGAGCCTAGATATTAAGCATTATTTACGTGAACAACGTACTAATGATTATGATGAAAAAGCATTCAATATAGCCCTTACTAAGATGCAAAAACGTTATGAACCCTATGAATTAGAAGAATTCATTAAATCAAAACAATCACTTTAAGTGGATTTATTATTAGACTAGTTTAAAACTAGTCTTTTTGTTATAATAATCAAAGGTTGGTGAAAATATGAAACGTAGAGATATATTTATTATATTGGCTATATTGGCTTTAGACTTAGGAACAAAATACATTGTGCAAACAAATTTGGATTTGCATAAGCAAATTCCAATTATTGAGAATTTCTTTTATCTTACATACGCAAAAAATACAGGAGCTGCATGGAGTTTATTCTCAGGCAGAGTGAGTATTCTAGCACTAACATCATTAGTGGGTGTTTGTTTATTTAGTTTTATGTATGTTAAAACTCCTGAAAAAGATAACTTTGGACGAATTTGTTTAGCAATGATGATTGCTGGAGCTGCTGGAAACTTGGTTGATCGCGTTTTCTTTGGCTATGTTCGTGATTTTTTAGATTTCTATATTTTGGGATATGATTTTCCAATATTCAATGTAGCTGATATGGCGTTATGTATTGGGATAGGTTTACTTATCCTTCAAACTATCTTCAAAAAGGAGGAGACGCATGGAGAAAATTAATATCATTGTAGATGAAACAAATGAGGGTACACGAATAGATACATTTATTCGTGATTACTGTGAGGAGCTATCACGTTCACGTATTCAACAATTACTTGATGATGGATGTATACATGTAAATGATGAAGTGAAGAAAAATAAATATAAAGTAAAGGCTGGAGATGAAATTGTTGTAGAGATTCCGGAAGTTAAAGAACTCGAAGCGATTCCACAAGATTTGAACTTAGATATACTTTATGAAGATGATGACATTATCGTCATTAATAAACCTAAAGGAATGGTAGTACATCCAGGTGCAGGGAATCCTGACAATACACTGGTTAACGGATTACTATTTCATTGTAAAGATTTATCTGGAATTAACGGCATATTACGTCCAGGAATTGTTCATCGTATTGATAAAGATACAACAGGATGTATTGTTGCTTGTAAAAATGATAAAGCCCATGAAGCGATATCAAAACAGCTATCTAATAAAACATGTTCACGTGAATATATCGCTATCGTGCATGGTGTTATCCCACATGACAACGGAACTATTGATGCGCCTATTGGACGTGACCCAAAAGACCGCCAAAAAATGGTAGTGACCGATAAAAATGCTAGAGATGCAGTTACACATTTTAAAGTGGAAGAACGATACAAAAATTATACGTTAGTGAGTTTCAAACTTGAAACTGGTAGAACTCATCAAATTCGTGTTCATATGCAATATATTGGTTTTCCAATTGTAGGTGATCCAAAATACTCACTGCGCAATACTCGTCAAGATACAGAAGGACAAGTATTACATGCCAAGGCATTAACACTTGTACACCCAACAACAAAAGAAACGATGACATTTAATGCACCACTACCACCATATTTTGAGAAATTAATTGAAGAATTGAGGAGTGAATAATATGGTTTCTGAAAAAGAGATTGCGACCTATAAATTAGCTCAATACTTTGTAGCTAAATATCAATATAAAATTGTAGAAATTCAAGGAAGTGCTAAAGAGATTTGGTTGGGATCAACACATAGTGATAAGTATCCAGTGATTCGAATTTCAACATCATCAATTTCATCAACATTTTTTGATAAGACGAGATTGCTTGAAATTCACGATACAATTTGTAAATTCTTTAATGTAAAGGCTAAATTATTAGATATTCATTTAGATGATGAAGCAATTGATACAAGTGAGGATGATCTTGTTCAAGTAACTATCGTAAATGACAAACTTGAAGGAACAGATATTACACAAGAGTTTCCAGATATTCTAACGTTTTCAAATGATCAACAAGACAAAAAACAATTTAATCCAATGGATAAATTAAAAGAAATGTCTAGAAACAAAGCACCTAACGACATTATGAACAAAAAACCAGTTGTTTCATTTGTTGTTGCGATAATTTGTTTGGCTGTATTTGTCTTGGTGAATTATATTACTGGACTATTGGGTGGTGATGGGAACGCAAGTGCCGCAGCATCTATTATTGTGGGTGGCTATTATAAAGCATTTGTTGTAGTCGGTGGAGAATTTTTTCGTTTTCTAACTTCAGGATTTGTTCACTATAATATGATACATTTACTTGTGAATATGATTGCGCTAATTAATTTAGGGCAAATACTTGAGAAGGTATATAGTCGTACACAATATTTACTTATCTTACTAGGATCAATAATTACAGGATGTATCTTCGTATTTGTTGCCCAAGGAAATGTTCTAGTTGTTGGAATAAGTGGTGGACTTTATGGTTTGATGGCAGCACTTCTAGTTTATGGATTTGATTCAAAAGTAATTTATAATCCAGCAGTCGCAAGAAGTTTTATATCAACATTATTGATTAATGTCATGATTAGCTTTCTACCAGGTGTATCATTTTTTGGACACATGGGAGGATTCATTGGTGGATTATTCATTGCCTTATTCATTACTAAAAATAAGACATGGAAGTTGCTTAAACAAAATGCACTTATTGCGTTAGCTATACTTTTAGTTTTTGTTGGTTATCGTGCAACGAAAAGCTTTACTATTTCGCCTATTTACTATATAACTGATCTTCAAGTTTTAGATTTTATGGATTCGGTTGGATTTAAAGGATATAGTCAATCGATGCTTAATAAATTAAATAAATTTTATGTTTTTTAAATCAAATAAAAAGAGGAGATTACTATGAAAAGGGAAAATGTATTAAATTGGGATCAATATTTTATGGGACTTGCTCATTTGTCAGCATTACGTTCCAAAGATCCATCTACACAAGTAGGAGCGGTTATTGTAGATAGTACAAATCGTGTCGTAAGTATTGGATATAATGGACTACCTAGAGGATGTAATGATGATGAATTTCCTTGGGGTAGAGAAGGTGGAATGTTAGAAAGCAAATATGCGTTTGTGGTTCATGCTGAATTGAATGCGATTTTAAATAGTCCACGTCCAGTGAAAGAATGTTCAATTTATGTATCACTATTTCCTTGCAATGAATGTGCGAAGGCAATTATTCAATCTGGAATTTGCCGCATAGTATATGAATGTGATAAGTACGCTGATACAGATGCAGTAAAAGCAAGTAAAAAAATGTTAAGGGCAGCAGGAGTAGAATGCGTGCAATTAACAGAAAAAATATCAATTAATGTAAATATAGAAAAAGGGGATATCTAAAGATATTCCCTTAATTTTTCAGTGTTCTTGAAATGAACCTTTGCAACATTAGTAAGTTCTTTTTCGCCAAATTTTTTAACAAACTCAGCAGCATTACGGTCAACTGCATCACTGGCACCTTTCAAAAAAGTCATATTATAATGCGATTCGTAATTTTTAAGACTCTCTAGAAAAGCATAACGAGCAATAACTGAAGCACATGCAACAGCTAGATATTTATTCTCAGCCTTAGTTTCGAAATGGATATTTCGAATAATGATTTTTTCTTTTGCAAGATAACGATAATATAAATCTTCTGGCGCAAATTGATCAACAACTACTAGCTCTGGTAAAGGATGCTTTTTGCTAAGATTTATATAGGCTTGGTTGTGAAGTTTAGCCTTGATTGCATTCATATTTGAATGTTGATGAACGACGTTGTATTTTGAATTTGGAAGAATTAATAAACTATGTGGACATAATTTCATAATATCAGGAGCTACTTTGACAATAATATCGTCTGTCATCATTTTAGAATCTTGAATACCATAAGATGTTATTGTTGAAATTGCATTCTCAGGAACAATACAAGCACAAACACAGATTGGGCCGAAATAATCACCTGTTCCAACTTCGTCGCTACCGGCATGTGATTGGATAGTTGATTTATTGCTATCCATAAAGGCAGATGCAAAAATTTCAGCATCAGTACCCTGAAAAACTACCTTCTTAGATTGATATGCAGTAATAACACAACCTTCGAGTTTGCATTGAAATTGTGCATACGCAGGAGTTTTATCACTCAGTGAATCATGAAATGTAGAATGAATTTTATCGATTTGATTTTGAGTACATAAAAGTGTAATTGTAGACATGATTTTACCTCGGTATTATCATACCATAAGATTTGCACTTCTTTGTATAATTAGTTATTATTATAGGGATTGAGAGGTAAGCAAATGAATGTTTCAGGATCATTTATAATGATTATAAATATATTAATTTTAGCATTTTATATAATCATGTTTTTTGCGGGATACAAAAAAGGATTTTTACTCCAAGTTGTTGATATTATTGGATTGTTAGTTACGATTTATTTAGCGTGGTTATTTGCACCTGTACTTGCAACATATTTTGAAATATGGCCTAAATCAATGGTACCATTACAAGATACAATTTTTGGTACAGCAATCAGTAATTATATAAATCAACTGGTTTGGTTTTTTATCATACTTGTTGCGATTAAACTCTTACTTTTAATTATTAGACCCGTAATTAAAATGTTACAACAAATTCCACTTCTTAAACAATTAAATGGTTTATTAGGAGCATTATTCAGTTTTTTTTCTTCAACAGTATGGGTAATACTAATATCTTTTATATTAACACTTCCATTTTTTAGCGAAGGACAACAAATTGTACAAAAATCATGGATGAGTCCGATATTGGATACAGCTACAAATTTTGTGAAAGAGTTGGAAGAACCATTAAAGAAAAATGATGCTCTTGCGAAACTTACAAATAACATGAATGATTTATCAGAAAATGACCGAGAAGAACTTAAGCAGTGGTTTGAAGAAAATAATTTAGATGAGGTTGGAAAATAAAATGAAAATGTTTAGTGGAATAGAATTAGAAACAATAAAAGCACAAATGGCTTCGCTTTGTGCTTTTAGTCTTGGTTCAAATAAAATCATGGAGTTAGAACCTAGTTTTAGTCCACTTGTGCTTAGAAGAGAAAACAAACGAATTGAAGAAGCGTTACGTTGTACAGTAAAGTATGGTGCAATGCCTTTTTATGGTTTGAAAGATATAAGCACATTACTAGAATCTGCACATAAGGGAATTTTGTTGACACCACTGGATTTTGTTGCAGTGATTCAACATATCCGTGCTTGTGCAGCAGTAGTTAGCTATAAGAATAAAATTGAAGAAGAATGTGAAGAGATTGATGATTTAGTATCATCAATTCAAGTGTTTAAGAAAATCCAAGAACATTTAGAAAACTGTTTCAATGAATATGGAGAAATTTTAGATTCTGCTAGCCCAGAGTTAAAATCAATTCGTAAGAGCATATTAAAAATTGATCAAGAGATTGCGAATGAATCTAGTAAATTCATGCAAAAACATGCTGCATCAATGATTGATAATATCGTAACTACAAGAAATAATCGAGTTGTTGTTTTAGTGAAGGTTTCAGACAAAAATAGCTTCGGTGGTTTTGTACATGGTGAAAGTGCCTCAGGACAAGCTGCATATATTGAACCATCAAGTTTTATTGAACTTAATAATCGAAAACAAAGTGCAATATCAAAAGAGCAAGAAGAGATTGAAAGAATATGTCGTGCTTGCAGTGAGATGGTTAGTGATATTGCAACTGATTGTTTGAATAATTTAGAAACATGTGCTATTTTAGATGCTTTGTTTGCAAAAGCACAATGGGGTAAAAATGAAGATGCTATTGTAGCAACACTGACTACAGAAAGAAATATATATCTTAAGAGTACTCGTCATCCTTTAATTGATCGCAAGAAGGTTGTTTGCAATACCTATCGAATTATCGAACCAACACGAGTGTTACTAATAACAGGACCAAATACAGGTGGTAAAACGGTAAGTTTGAAATGTCTTGGTCTGGCGGTGTTAATGACTTATTG
>NZ_JAVXGL010000057.1:0-12350 GCF_036657415.1 Anaerorhabdus sp.
TGTAATAATGCTTCTTGATCTTCTTTTGTGCGTAATGGTGGATTCATTTTAAAGCGACCATGATTTTCTGTTATATCTTCATCACAAAGAAATAAATGATGCGGGGTCACTTCTCCACTAACATTACAGCCATCTCTTTTAGCTTGTCTAAGAGCTTCCACGGTTTCTTTTGTAGAAATATGGCATATATGATATTGACAACCTGTTTCTTTCGCAAGTTTTAAATCACGCCTAACTTGAGCATACTCAGATTCACTAGATATTCCAATTAATCCAAATTCTTCTGCTTTTTTACTGGCATGAATACTTCCTCCAGGTATTAATAGTGATTCATCTTCACAATGGGCTAGAATTACTGCATTGTTTTTCTCGCATTGAATCATTGCTTCTCTCATCATGGATTCTTCTTGCACACCTTTACCATCATCTGAAAAGAGAAATGTTTCTTCAATGCATGTATCAAAATCTACAAGTTCACCTATACCTTTTTGTTCTTTCGTAATTGAGCCAACTGGAATAATATGAACTACGCCATTTTGCTCAAAACGCTTTGTAAGTGATTGTAGATGTTCTAAACTATCTGGTGCTGGTTTTACATTAGGCATTGCAAATACGGTTGTATAGCCCCCTTTAGCTGCTGCCTTCGTTCCTGTCTCTATTGTTTCCTTGTATTCAAATCCTGGTTCTCTTAAATGAACATGAGGGTCAATGAATCCAGGAAAAACATGAAGTCCTGAACAATCAATAATCTCATCAACTTCATCTAAATCTATTTTATCCGCAATTGTAATATTGCCTAAATCATCAATTAAAAAATCCTTTTCTTGAAACTGTCCTTGAAAATAAATTGTTCCATTTTGAAATATTCTTGTCATTAGTACCTCCAAAATAAAAACCTTCAAAACATGTGTTCGAAGGTCATCATAAAAATAGTTCAGTTGTGATTTCTTCGAAACGTCACGCATTTCATTAAAGCCATTGACATTATATCACATACAATCATTTTGAATAGTAATTTCTTTACTTTTTCATAAATTCTTCAATTAAATGTATAAATGCCGTGGTATTACTTGTATAACTTTTTGGTGTGAAATTTTCACTCTTCTTCACATAATCACCTAACTCATCTAACTCCTTACAATAGATGAGAAATCCTTGTTCATCAAAACTCTCTAATATTTGTGTTTGGTGATCATTATGATGTTCACCATATTGTGCTAATCTTGCGACACCTATTATTTTCTTTCCTGCTTTAAGTGCAGTCATAATTGTACCTACACCACCATGTGTAATAATAAGTTCAGCTTCACTTAATAAAGTTGCAAATGCATCCCTGTCAATATAATCAAAGATTTCCATATTCTTTGATTCATATTTTGTAAACCCAGCTTGCACAATTACTTTGTCTTGAATAATTCCTGCATCAATTTGGGTATCTATTGCTTGTAGTAAGCGTACAAAACTCTTGTCTTGTGTTCCTAGTGTAACTAATATCATTAGTAAATCCACCCCCCATAAACTGCATTCGGATATATTTCCAACATACTTTCCCATTGTACAATAAACAAATCTGCAATTGGATAAATCATTTTCCCTGCCTGAGTTGGAGTTTTAGAATTCGCAAAAGTTTCAATATAAATCACTTTCTTTTTAAACATATGAGCTATTTTACACATCGGCACTGCCGTATGTGTTCCTGTAGTAATAATATAGTCTGGTCTTATCTTAATAAATAAAATAAATGATTTTAAAATATTATATGAAAATATAAATAAATAAGAGAATAAATGTTGTTTTGTTCCATACACAAGTGTAGTAAAGCGTTTCCCATATTTATCTTTCAATGATTTATTCGATGAAGTATTTTCCGTAATAATTGTACTGTCATATCGTTCAAACATCGGTGCTAATTGCATTAGCTCTGTTAAGTGTCCGCCTGTACTTGAAATAAAAATAATCTTTTTCATAAACTCTCCTTTATTATGCAAAGAAAAAGTGTGAATTTCATTCACACTCTTATTTTAACTTATTTCAAACTATTTTTCACTAGTTCAAGAACATCTTCCATAGTTTCGCTAGCAAGTGCTTTGTTTGCAAGTTCTTCCATGTCTTTTTTACTTAATGAACGAATCATTTTACGAGCACGTAAGATACTTGAAGCACTCATTGAGAATTCATCAAGTCCAAGTCCTAGTAATACTGGAGCAGCTAATTCATCACCAGCCATTTCTCCACACATACCACACCATTTACCTTCTTTATGAGCTCCATCAATAGCCATTTTAATTAAACGCAATAGTGATGGGTTCATTGGTTGGTATAGATATGAAACTTTTTCACTCATTCTATCAGCAGCCATTGAGTATTGAACCAAGTCATTAGTACCAATTGAGAAGAAGTCAGCTTCTTTTGCGAATTGATCAGCTAATACTGCAGCAGCTGGAATTTCTACCATGATTCCTACTTCAATCTTATCACCAATTTTTACGCCTTCAGAAACAAGTTTTTCTTTTTCTTCATTAAACAATGCTTTAGCAGCTCTAAATTCTTTTAAAGTCGCAATCATTGGGAACATGATACATAAATGTCCATAAGCACTTGCACGGATAAGTGCACGTAATTGTGTTCTAAAGATATCTGTACGGTCTAAGCAAAGACGAATCGCACGGTATCCTAAGAATGGATTCATTTCTTCTGGGAATGTAAAATAGCTTAATTTCTTATCGCCACCAATATCTAATGTACGAATAACTACTTTTTTACCATTCATTGCTTCAAGAACAGTTTTATATGCTTCAAATTGTTCATCTTCTGTTGGGAAGTTATCTGAATCCATATATAAGAATTCTGTACGATATAATCCTACACCTTCTCCACCATTCGCAAGAACACCTTCAACATCTTTTGGAGTTCCAATGTTTCCTGCAAGTTCAACTTGATGTCCATCAGTTGTAATACTTTCTTCATTTACCAATACTTTTAAAGCTTCTTTATCAGCAAGGTGTTTTTCACGTTTCGCTGTGAATTCTTTAATTTGTTCATCTGATGGATTTAGAATAACTACACCATCAATTGCGTCGAGAATTAATAAATCACCTTGTTTTGCTTGATGCATAATTTCACTACATCCCACAACTGCTGGAATTTCCAAACTTCTTGCCATAATTGCTGAGTGAGAAGTTCTTCCTCCAATTGCAGTTGCAAAACCTAATGTATATTTCTTATTTAATTGTGCTGTGTCAGAAGGTGTTAAATCTTCTGCAACGATAACAACTTCTTCATTAATCGTTGTTAAATCAGGAATAATCGCTCCTGCTAAATTACATTGTAAGCGGAAAGTTACATCCTTTACATCGGCAGCTCTTTCTTTAAAATATGCATCATCCATACTTTCAAACATACCAACCATCATGTTAGCTACTTGTTCAGTTGCATATTCTGCATTTACGCCATCATTCTTAATCATTTCTTCGATTTGGCCTTTTAATTCAGGGTCATTCGCCATCATTAAGTGAGCGTCGAAAATTGCTAATTCTTCTTCAGATAAATTACCAGCTGCTTTTGCTTTAATAATTTCAATATCAGCTACAGTCTTTTCAAAAGCTTTTTCTAATTTCGCAATTTCGTCATTAGAAGCACATTGTACTCTTTCAATTTTTAATTCAGGTTGTTGCAATTTATAAACCTTCGCAATAGCTACACCTGATGATGCTGCAATACCTTTTAACATAGATGTCCCTCCTTAAATTGTGTGATGATCAATACATCTCACTAGTTCTTCAACAGTGTTGAGATCATGTAATTCTTCATCAAAAAAAGTAATTCCAAAATATTCTTCTAATGTTAACGCAAAATCTACAATTTCAAATGAATCTAATCCTAGATCTTCAAATGTAGTGTCTTGATGAATTTCACCCGTTATACTCATCGTTTGGCTTAGAAGCGTTTTTAGTTTATCAAAAGTTTCCATGTCACACCTCACGGTGATTTTATCATTTTTTAGATATTAAGACAATCAATAAATTCGATTATCGCAAGCTTTTTCAATCGGTAAAAACTACTCTTAGAATAATAATCTAAGTACCAATCATGTTGCTTGTAAGTGAAATATTCATTTTTAATTATCATTTGTGTATTTTTACTACATGCCTCTAAAGATATCTCAATCATTTGCAAAACTGCTAAATCGCCTTTATATTGTGCTGATTCTTCATTAATTCCTTGAAATTTATAGATTTGAACCCGTCGTGAGGACTTTAGGTAACATTCTGAAAGTTTTTCAAGAATCAACTTTTTATCCTCAAATTGTAGCTCTTTTGACAACATTCACTTTACCTCCATTATATATTTATACGTTATGAATTCTTATTTTTCATTAATTTCTCGTTTTTGTAGAGTTCATTCATCATCTTTTCATAGTTCAACTTTGGGGATGACATTCTTCTAAATATAAAGTAGAATATTGAGGAGCAGGAGGTATTTATGACTGAACAATCTACGACACTATCAATCAAACGTATAATAATAACTGTGTGTTACTTTTTAATAGTTCCTATCGTAACACCATTACTCAATATGATTATCAACAATGAATTAGTTTCTTATACATTTGCAGTAAATCTATCTGGATTATTAATTCTTATTCAAAACTGGGATCTACTTGCATTACATGCGAAACGCTTAAAGGAAGATGTGAAAGAAGCAATATTCTTCTTCATTGTTGGAATAATACTCATTACTGGTTTATTTTATTTAAATAGTTTATATCTACATGCCTTTGTTCCAATTATCAATATCGAACAAGCGCAACCTTTCTCACTATTTAATGGTATATTTTTTCTAGCACATTCCTTTGTTTTTGCATTAATTTATGTTGTAACATTTAAATGTGTAACTGATCGTTTGAAATTAAAGCATGCAGAAATTGTAGTTATCTTATTATCTGGATTTCTGTTTGCTCTCATATTTACAATTACTTATATTCCATTTGATTTAATTGCTTGGTTAAAGGGTTACTTGTTCTATTTTGTTATTACTTTAGTCATATCTTATTTATACAATCAAACACGATCATTTCTACCTGGTATGATTGGTTTAGCAGTAGCACTCTTCGTTATTAATTTATTAACCTATCTTCATATTTTACTATAAAAGAAAAAAGTGGCTCACTTACTAGTGAACCGCTTTTATTATTCAGTTTCAATCAAGCCATATCCGCCTTTTTCACGACGATATACAACACTCACTGTTTCTGATTCATTATCTGTATAAATAAAGAAACTATGGCCTAACATTTCCATTCTAAGAATTGCTTCATCCAAATCCATTACTTCAGCTTTGATTGTTTTAGTTTTAACTGGAACATCTTTTTTGCTTAAAGTTTCGATATCCTCTTCAATAAAAGCCATTGCTAATTTATCTTTGTGTTTTCTTGATAATCTTGTTTTTTGACGACGAATTTGATCTTCTAATTTATCAATAGCTAAGTCGATTGCTGCATATAAATCTTCATGCTCTACTTCTGCACGCAAGATTCCAACTTTACTAGGAATTGTCACCTCTATCTTTTGTGTTGTTGGGTGAACTTTCACGACAACACGAGCAATTGTGTCTTCATCAATTAAGAGATACTTATCAAGGAATGACAACTTATTTTCAATCTTAGTTCTCATACCTTCCGTGATACTGACATTTTGACCAACGATTTCAAATCTCATAAAATGATCCTCCTTTTTATACTTTTATTATATATGAAAAAAGGTGTCTTTTAAATAAGAACACCTTAAAGTTCAGTTAATTATCACTTTTCTTAAGCAATGATTTTAACCAGTTAAACACGACCACCATCGCATATGTATCCATACTACAGTATGCAGATAAATGTTCACGAATTTCATCTGGATCAACTTCATCAATTTCTTTATCTAGCAATCGCCATTGGAATACCGCATCCATACCTTGATGAATGTCTAAATCATGATATCCTGTTTGATTTTCCATAAAAGACATGATTACTTTCAATGAGTAATAACCACGCATTCTTACATCATAAACAGTACCTAACGCAAATGGAAAAGATAAATCCATCATTCGTGTATAGAGATCCATTAAGTTTTTAGCATACTGTGGAAATTGTGCAGCCATTTCCTTTAATCTAATTTTCTCAGCACCCTCCGCATTGAATGCGATAAGTGTTCCCGTCGAAGTAATATCACTAATTAAATTTTCTACAAGTTTCAATCGACAATCTTTTGTACCAAGATATTCTTTATGTTCAATTTCACCATCTTCATGCAAAATATGAATTGAATATTCAAACGGTAATACATCATATGGCTTCATTCCTTTATATGGAGGAATCGCATAAGTTTCCCATTCAAAATCCAAGAAAGTAATTGGCATTTTTATTTTTTTCATCCATGTACGCAATGAAATTTCATCAACATAAAGACCTCCCATTTTACTAGCCATAATTTGGGCATATTGTTGACGAGAGCCTTCTATTTTTTCTGGAATTGCATCTTTTAATGAATCTACTCCATCTTCAAACATTTCATATTTATATTGTGACGAAACAAGTGTCAAGATTGAATCGTTTGGAATTTGAGCTTCATCAGGAAAACAGGTTTCATAAAAACGACATTTATTCTTTTTCGTACATTTATTTTGTCGTGTACATTCTACATTATCTAATTTGAGTACTTCATCCATATTATTTAATGTTTCTTCTAAATTACGCATTCTTTTTTGAATTGTCTCTTTGATTTCCTTGCTTGGATTACCTTTGTCATTATAAAACATTGATGTAATTTTAAATAACTCTTGTGCTGATAATTTATCACCTCGCACATAATTTTCATCAAAATGTAAGACTCTAAATTCACCTAATGGTATCTTATTCATCTTTAGCACCCAAGTGCTTGCGCAATAAAAATTCATGTCATCGTCTTTTGGACGATTTCCACAAAACAAAAAGTAAACATCCCAAACATCACCATTACGGTGTAAAAATGGTATTTTAACTCTAAGTTGTTTATACTCAAAACGACCCTTTACAATCCAATCCATTTCTTTCATAGCGTCTAGTGTCTTTTGAGGATCATCACCTCGTGTTCCCAAAAAGTGTTCCTTTATTTCTAATTTTTCGCAAGCAAGTGTAGTAACCGCCTCATCTAATCTTACATAGGAGTTAAATGGAAGTGCTTCTTCACGTTCGCTCAACCAAAACAATTTGGGACAACGAAGGTATTTTTTTACATCTGAAATATGATACATAACATCACCTTTGTCTATTATACAATAAAAGCGGTAAATTTACCGCTTTTGTTTAAATACAGAAATTTCCGTTTTTGAAGATTTCTACTTCAATGCCTTCATGCGTTTGTCCCATAATACTCATATCTTGACTTCCAAACATGAAATCTGAGTGTACCATAGATACATTACAATCATGAGCAAGTAGCTCTTCTTTATTCATTTTTTCGCCATCTTTCATATTGTTTGGATAAGCAGCTCCTAATGCCAAGTGACATGAAGCATTCTCATCAAACAATGTGTTGAAAAATAAAATATTCATATTTGAAATTGGCGATTCATGTGAAATAAGTGCAACTTCTCCTAAATATGATGAATTTTCATCAACTTCGAGAAGATTCTTAAGAGCTTCCTCTTCTTTATCCGCATGATATTCAACAACTTTTCCGTTTTCAAAACGGAGCCAGAAGTTTTCAATTAGTTTTCCTTGATAATTCAATGGTTTAGTCGCAACAACTTTTCCATTTACACCTGTTCTTTTTGGCATTGTGAATGTTTCTTCTGTTGGCATATTTGGGTTAAATAGTATGCCTGATTGTGTTAAATCACAGCCTCCAGCCCAAATATGATTATTCGCAAGTTCTACAATTAAGTCAGTTCCTAAACCATTTTTGAAGTGCAATGACTTAAAGTTATAATTGTTTAATAACTCATTGTGTTTACGTAGCTCTTCATTGTGTTCATCCCATTCTTTTACAGGATCATTATCATTTGAAATACGTACAGACTTGTAGATAGCTTCCCACAATGCTTTTACTGCATCATCACCTTTTAAATCTGGGAATATAATTTCTGCCCATTCTTTATTTGGTACGGCAATAATACACCATTGGCCGACATTAGCCATTGTGTAATAACGATAAGGTTCCATCGCTTTTGACATTTCTTTATTTACTTCACGTAATTTTATTGGGTCAATATCTTTCAAATTACCTGGAATATCACTGACAATTTTTAAAAATGCACTCTTATTGTCAATTGAATCTTTATGTTGATCAACACGCCATTGACTAACTTTTTTTAATATTTCTGTTTCAACATTTTCATAGTGTAATTTTGATAGTTTATCATCTGACCAAATAACATCTACTTTTGAAGCACCTGCTAAGTATGCTTCTTCTGTACAATATCGAACAAGTTCAACTGTTTCAACTGGCGCATTTATTACTAAAGGCTGACCTTTTTGAATATTTACCCCTTGTCTAATTGCTAACTTCGCATACTTTTTAAGTCTTAAATCCATTTTCTTCCTTCTTTCTTCTATAGCCCGTTTGAAATTGGTAACATTGCAGCACCCATAATTCCTGGCTCTGAACATTCTGCTTCTGTGAAAATTACTTCACGCATACCTGGATGTACAAAAGATTTAAATTTTTCAATCATTTTAGGCATCCATACAGCTTTTGATTTCATTACCCCTCCACCTAAGACAAAAATATGAGGGTCTGTAACTAATGCTACATGGCTAAACATGATTGCAAGATCTGTTGTCATTTGATCAACAAGTTTAATAGCTTCTTCATCACCTTGTTCATATAAATCAAATACATCTTTTGCACTTTGTACTTTTTCACCAAAAACTGCTTGGCCTTTTCTAATTAATGCACGTCCACTTGCTTCGCTCTCACTAGCACCTGGATTTAAATTATTAAATGGGGCGCGATAAGGATCAACAATAAGGTTACCTACTTCACCTGCATAACCATTTTTACCTGATACAAGTTTACCATTTACGATTAATGCTCCACCAATTCCTGTTGAAATTGTTGTGTAATATACAATTGGAAATAATTTACCAGCACCGATAATTGCTTCTGCAAGACCTGCGCAGTTTGCATCATTATCTAAAAATGTAGGAATCCCTGTAGCTTCTTCAATTTTTGCAGCCATAGGAAAATCTGTGAATCCATTTAAGTTACTTGATAATTTCATTACTTTATTTACTGTATCCACTGGGCCTGGTACTCCAATCCCAATACCAACACAATCCTTGTATCCATCTAGTTGTTCAATTAATGAAATAATATTTGAAACTACTTTTTCTGGTCCTTCCATTCCATATGAAGGACTTTTCAATTCTTGTAAAACTTCTCCTTGTTCAGTGACTTTAGCGACACGAACATTTGTACCCCCTAAATCGATACCAATTACTGTTTTCATTATTTTCTCCTTTAATAACTTTTTGTTCTTGCCTTATATTATAGAGTTTCTTACTAAAAAAGAAAAGGCTTACACCTTCTCTTTTTCTACTTTTCCATAGAAATCATGAGTTTTAATACGATTAATCGTCACTGGTACAAAAGTTCCAAATTTTATTGGCTCATCACTCTTGAATATTACTTCTCCATCAATTCCATCTGGAGCACTGAATACACTACGTCCACGATAGAATCCGGTAAGACCATCTTGCTTTTCAACAAGTACTTCTAGTGTTTGTCCAATCAAATTTTGATTCTTACCTTCAACAATTTCCTCTTGAAGTTTCATTATTGCTTCATAACGTTTTTCCTTAACTTCTTGCGGTACATCATCTTCCATTTCATAAGAGGATGTATCTTCTTCCTTCGAATAAGTAAAACCACCTAAACGATCCCACTTAATATCTTTCATAAATTCAAGATTAAGTTTCACATCTTCTTCTGTTTCAGAAGGAAAACCAACAATCATTGTTGTACGTAACACTGGAAGTGCAAAAGTTTCTTTAATTTTATTTGCAAGTTTTACAATACTTTCTGCACTGCCCCTACGATTCATTAGTTGAAGCATACGATCTGATCCATGTTGTACTGGAATATCAAAGTAAGGTAATACTTTATCAAGCTTTGCCATTCCCTCTATTAATTCATCATCAATCTCATCAGGATACATGTAAAGCACCCTAATCCAATGCAAGCCTTCAATCTCATTACAAGCTTTCAATAAGTCCAATAAACGACGTTTACCATAGTTATCTAAGCCATAACGTGTTGTATCTTGCGCAATTAAATTCAATTCCTTTACACCACGAGCAGCAAGTTCCTTCGCTTGATTTACTAACATATCAAAATCAAAACTACGATAACCTCCACGAATTAATGGAATTGCACAATATGAACAACGATTATCACATCCATCTGCAATTTTCAAATACGCCA
Source organism: Anaerorhabdus sp. (assembly GCF_036657415.1). Lineage (NCBI taxonomy): Bacteria > Bacillati > Bacillota > Erysipelotrichia > Erysipelotrichales > Erysipelotrichaceae > Anaerorhabdus > Anaerorhabdus sp. The sequence continues at coordinate 10,449 of NZ_JAVXGL010000057.1, forward strand.
TCCAAGGTTTACCCGTAAGTACTTGCGGACATTTACCATAATCATTCGCAATCTTTTCACCTAAAACATTTGTAAGGATAGTACCTAATTGTTGATATTCTTTTAATGTAATAAAACAATCAACTTCTGGCAACTCTTTAATCAAATCTTCACGATATCTTTCTGCCAAGCAACCCATCACAATCAATTTCTTACAGTTTTTTGTTTTATATTCAGCCATTTCAAGAATTGTATTAATTCCTTCTTCTTTAGCTGGATCAATAAATCCACATGTATTGACGATAATTGCATCCGCTTCATTTAAATTGTATGTAATTTCTTGATTAGACTGTTGAAGTAAACCAATCAAGTTTTCTGTGTCTACCAAGTTTTTACAACATCCTAACGATATAATTCCTATTTTCATAACTACCAACTTTCCGGTCATATTGTAACATAAACAATACTATATTTGGAGAATTGCGCACATTTTTCTTCAACTGTCTTCCAAAATAGTCTATAATAAAACACAAATGTGAGGAACGCTTATGAAATTAATATTACCTGAAAACTATGATCCTATACTTACAGTAAGAGAAACGCAAGATGCTATTAAATATATCCGTGATACATTTCAAAAAGAATTGGGTAAAGTTCTTGGATTATCACGTATTTCAGCACCTCTTTTTGTAGAAAAGAGTTCTGGATTAAATGATAATTTGAATGGCATTGAACGTCCAGTAAGTTTTGACATGAAAGAATTACCGAATGATGAGATTGAAGTTGTTCAATCCCTTGCGAAATGGAAACGTTTGGCACTTAAAAAATATGATTTTGAAGTACATGAAGGTTTATATACAAACATGAATGCAATCCGCCGTGATGAAGAAGTTGATAATACACATTCTTGTTATGTTGATCAATGGGATTGGGAAAAAATAATTACAAAAGAAGAACGCACAGAAGAAGTACTTAAACAAACTGTGCAAGATATTTTCAAAGTAATCAAACACATGGAACATGAAGTTTGGTATAAATATCCTCAAGCTGTAAACCATCTTCCAAATAAAATCCACTTTATAACTTCACAAGAATTAGAAGATAAATATCCTGAACTTTCACCAAAAGAACGTGAAAATGCAATTTCTAAAGAATTAGGTTGTGTATTTATCATGAAGATTGGTGAAAAATTAAAAAGTGGTAATCCCCATGATGGACGTGCCCCTGACTATGATGATTGGAATCTAAACGGAGATATCTTCTTTTGGCATGAAACGCTACAATGTGGTTTAGAAATCTCAAGTATGGGAATTCGTGTTGATGAAGAATCAATTCAATCACAATGCGAAAAGGCTAACTGTATCGAAAGATTATCCCTTCCTTATCATAAAATGATTGTGAATAAAGAATTACCTTACACTATTGGTGGAGGTATCGGTCAATCTAGATTATGCATGTTATTATTAAACAAAGCACATGTAGGAGAAGTTCAGGCAAGTATATGGCCTCAAGAAATGATTGAGACGTGTTTAGCGCATAAAATTCATATCTTATAAAACCATATGGGTTAAATGTAGTGAATCCAATTAAAGTTTGATTAAATAGTTACAAGGATTGATTTCTGACTTATACAGAAGTTAATACTTTTAATTTTTTTGTTATAACTAGATATCGTTTAAACTTTTCTTACACTTAAAAAGGATGCTATTTACATCCCTTCATATGTCCATTCCCTTTGCATTTTCCTTGAATCTCAGTTAGCTCATTCATACTGCATTTTTCTAACTCATCAAAGGTATAGGTATCATCACTTTCTAAAATGTTTTCAATTCTTGTATATTTACCTACTCCCATATTTTTTTGTCTTGCTTTGTCAAACGTTTCTTTATCAACGTACTGCATATTGCAACTTTCATTACGCAT
>NZ_JAVXGL010000058.1:0-12224 GCF_036657415.1 Anaerorhabdus sp.
GGCCTTTACAATCGATGCAGTTATTCGCATTATCTACAGGTAGTTTAGTCCAAGGGGCATTATCAATGTTTGTGTTTAGTTTAGGAACATTACCATTGATGTTTGGATTTGGCTTCTTAGGAACGATGCTCTCTAAAAAATCAACCGCAACAATGATGAAGATAAGTGCTGCATTAGTTGTACTTCTTGGACTAGGAATGATTAATACAGGAATTAGTATGTCAGGATTCTTAGCATTTGGTACCGAAGTATATGGAAATCAATCAAGTCTTATTGATGATGTCCAAATTGTTGAAATTGAAGTTGGATCACGTTCATATAGCTCAATTACGGTGAAAGAGAATATTCCTGTGAAATTTAACCTTCTTGTAAAAGAAGGAGTATTAAATGGTTGCAATAATGAAGTGGTAATCCCTGAATATGGAATTCGAATAAAACTTCAAGAAGGAGATAACTGGGTAGAATTTACACCCACTGAAGCTGGTATATTTCCTTATAGTTGTTGGATGAATATGATCCGAAGTAGTATCACGGTAACAAAATAATAAAGGAGAAGTTCAATTATGAAAAAAATATTAGGTATAGTTTTGGGCATTGTTGTTGTATTAGGGACAGGGTTTGTAATAATTAAAGGTGAACGCAATGTTGTTAAAACAGAAAGCGAAACAACTTCTTATGGAATTCAAAATGTTCAAAATCTTACTCAAGATATCATTGTTGCAACACGAAACAATGATAAACAAGTCATTGAAACAGAGTTGAGCTATTATGGCTATCCAATTCTTGTGGTAGAAAAAAATGTACCTGTGGAATGGATTGTGAATGTTGAAGAAGAAAATTTGACATCATGTAATAATTTGTTTTATATCCCGGATTTTCAAATACAACATGAATTTAGTATCGGTGAAAATAAAATTGAGTTTATACCGAATGAAGTAGATATCATTGACTATCAATGTTGGATGGGGATGATAAGAAGTAATATTGTTGTCGTTGACGATTTGAATGAAATAGATTTAGAAGAAGTTCAACAACAACTTTCTAATCAAGCAAGAACTAATCGTGGAAGCTGTTGTGGAGACTAAGGAGGAATTATGAAAAAAATATTTAATATAGAGGGAATGACATGTGCCTCATGTGTAGCACGAATTGAAAAGGTTGTGGGCAAAGTAGAGGGTGTATCATCCGTTACGGTAAATTTAGCGACAGAGAAAATGAATGTTGAGTTTGATGAAAATAAAATTTCATCAAATGATATTTCGAATGCTGTTGATAAAGCAGGTTACAAAGCACTAGAAGTTTTAGAAAATAAACCATATACACTGAAAATAAAAGGAATGACATGTGCAGCATGTGCTGGTGCTATTGAAAAAACAGTTGGAAAAATTGATGGAGTAACAAATGTACGAGTTAATCTTGCAACTGAAAAACTAAGTTGTGAAATTGATCCTTCCAAAACAAACAAGGCCGCAGTACGCCAAGGCGTAGAAAAAGCCGGCTATGCTTGGGAAGAAATTGAAAACAAGAACACTGTCGATGAAGATAAAGCACGTAAAGAAAAAGAAATAAAAGTTTTGTGGACGAAATTCATTGTTGCAGCGGTATTTACAGTTCCACTTTTATATGTCGCAATGGGACATATGATTCCAGGAGTAAAGTTACCTTTACCTCAGTTTATTGATCCAATGCACAATCCTGTTAATTTCGCATTGCTTCAAATTGGATTGACAATACCAATTTTAATTGCGGGTTACCGGTTCTACACTGTAGGATTTAAAGCGCTATGGCTACGTTCACCCAATATGGATAGTTTAATTGCAATGGGAACAACTGCAGCGTGTTTATATAGCTTGTATTCAACAGTTCAAATCATTCAAGGGAATCACCATTTTATTGAAGGGTTATATTTTGAAACAGCAGGTGTAATTATAACGTTAATCTTATTAGGCAAATCACTTGAAGCAGTATCAAAGGGTAAAACAAGTGAGGCTATCAAGAAACTTATGGGTCTTGCACCTAAGACAGCAATTATTATTAAAGATAACCAAGAAATAGAAACACCAATTGACGAAGTGTTAGTTGGGGACATTGTTTTAGCTAAACCTGGAAGCAAAATTCCTGTGGATGGACTTGTTGAAGAAGGAAATTCATCCATTGATGAATCAATGTTAACGGGTGAAAGTATACCGGTTGAAAAGAAGAAGGGTGATAAAGTTTTCGCTGCTTCTATTAATAAAAATGGAATGTTGAAATTCAAAGCGACTAAAGTTGGCAGTGACACGGCATTAGCACAAATTATCAAACTTGTAGAAGAAGCGCAAAGTACAAAAGCACCAATTGCTAAACTCGCTGATATCGTATCAGGTTATTTTGTGCCAATTGTATTTTTGATTGCATTAGCGGCATTTGTTATATGGATGTTGGCAGGTAAAGACTTTGTCTTCGCATTAACAATCTTCATATCTGTTCTAGTTATTGCTTGTCCTTGTGCACTGGGCTTAGCTACACCTACAGCAATTATGGTAGGAACAGGTAAGGGTGCAGAGAACGGAATCTTAATCAAAAGTGGTGAAGCATTAGAAGCAGCTCATCAAATTCAAGTTATTGTATTTGATAAAACAGGTACAATCACAGAAGGGAAACCAGAAGTAACAGATATTTTAACAACTGATTGGATAGATTCTAATAAATTACTTCAATTAGTTGCTTCTGCTGAAAAGGGAAGTGAACATCCATTAGGAGATGCAATTGTAAAAGAAGCAGAGAATAAGCAATTATCTTTCTTAGTAATTGAACAATTTGAAGCGCTCCCTGGACGTGGTATAAAAGTTCAAATAGAAGGTAAAGAATTACTGGCTGGGAATTTGAAACTCATGACAGAAGAAACAATTTCAATTGAAGAATTTGATGAAATAGGGAAACGTCTGGCTACTGAAGGAAAAACTCCGATGTTTATCGCAATTGATCACAAGATAGCTGGAATTATTGCAGTGGCAGATGTTATTAAAGAAAGTAGTATTTCAGCCATTACCCGATTAAAGAAAATGGGAATCGAAGTTGCAATGATTACAGGTGACAATTCTCGTACTGCGGATGCAATCGCAAAACAAGTAGGTATTACTCGAGTGTTATCAGAAGTGTTGCCACAAGATAAATCAAATGAAGTTAAGAAGATTCAAAGCGAAGGTAAAAAAGTTGCAATGGTTGGAGATGGTATCAATGATGCCCCAGCATTGGCACAAGCAAATATTGGTATCGCTATTGGAAGTGGTACAGATGTTGCGATAGAAAGTGCTGATATTGTTTTAATGCATAGTAATCTTATGGATGTACCAACAGCGATTCAATTATCAAAGAGCACAATTAAAAATATTAAACAAAACTTATTTTGGGCTTTCGCTTACAACATCGCAGGTATACCACTTGCTGCAGGTGTAATTTATGCATTTGGAGGACCATTATTGAATCCTGTCTTTGCCGCTGCTGCAATGAGTCTGTCTTCCGTATCAGTATTAGCGAATGCATTAAGATTGAAGCGATTTAAACCGATGAAGTAGTATTTTTGGAAGATGCATTGGTGTTTATTCACATTATTAAGGGATATAAATATTTATTTTATTCTTTTGTAATTTAATGTTGCAATTTGTCCTGTAGTTTGCTATTATAATATAGCACTGTAAATTACAGGACATGTTTAAAAAATGCGCCCATAGCTCAACTGGATAGAGCGTTTGACTACGGATCAAAAGGTTGCGGGTTCGATTCCTACTGGGCGCGCCATTTAAATAAACGGGATGTAGCACAGCTTGGTAGTGCACTTGATTTGGGATCAAGGGGTCGCAGGTTCGAATCCTGTCATCCCGACCATTTATTTATTACTGATGGCGAGGTAGCTTAGTTGGCTAGAGCGTTCGGTTCATACCCGGAAGGTCGTGGGTTCGAGTCCCACCCTCGCTACCATCGCTTTAAAGTTTATGAGGTCGGAATACGGACCCTTAGCTCAGTTGGTCAGAGCTACCGGCTCATAACCGGTTGGTCGTAGGTTCGAGTCCTACAGGGTCCACCAGCTAATTTAATCTTTATGGAGGAATACCCAAGTGGTTGAAGGGTCCGGTCTTGAAAACCGGTAGGTCGGGAAACTGGCGCCTGGGTTCGAATCCCAGTTCCTCCGCCATTTAAAAAATTTATTATCACATCGCGGGATAGAGCAGTCTGGTAGCTCGTCGGGCTCATAACCCGGAGGTCGTTGGTTCAAATCCTTCTCCCGCAACCAAGTGGTCCTGTAGCTCAGTCGGTAGAGCAATGGACTGAAAATCCATGTGTCGCCGGTTCAATCCCGGCTGGGACCACCATTTAGAAAAGTAGCATTCAACTTCGGTTGGATGCTTTTTCTTTAAATTTGACTTATGTTATGACTGAAAAACTTAAAAAATCAGTCGCGTTAATAATACATGACTGAATGATGTTACTCTTAATGTGGGTGAAGCAAAAGAGTCATCAGAAATTGAGAATATCATCACTACATACGATAAACTTTTTAAAAAGATGGTAAGTAATATTCATGAAAATGTTGCAAAGGAAGTATTACAATATCGTCAAGGTATTAATATGGGTTTTTCAATTTTAAAAGAAAAAAGATTTATTAGTATTAATAGTATAATTGATATTCATCATTGCATTGAAGCTAATAAAGGTGGAATTAGAAAGCTTTCAGGTACTGTGATTAAGAATGCTATAACTAATGAAATTGTTAGTAGTATGGAAAACAACACAATGCAACTTAAGCAAAAACTTTCTAAACTATATTCAAGTAATTTAGTGGATTTTCTTTACTTTGAATTCTATACAAAGAATGAATATCTTAGACAAAAGATAGGATGTTTTAGAGATATGGCAACAAAGCATTTAAAGATGCTAGAGAAATAAGGGTTCTTATCAAGCGAGAAAATTGGAATTTATAATAATGAAGAAGTGAATTATATTCACGATTAATGGCGTATAAAGTATCCCTGATTTATGACTAAAGTATACTTTTCGGGAAAAATACCAAAAAGATAAAAAAAGTTTTAAAAAAGCGTTTACATTTTGAAATGATGAGTCTATAATAGGGTCAAGTAAGGAAGGCTACTAATAATATGGATCCATTAAGTCGAATTGAGATACATCATAAAGAATTTACAGAAACTGAAAAGAAAATTGCTCGTGCCATAACCAATGAACCTCGCGATGTTGTAAAAGACAACATTACAACGGTTGCTAGCAAAATGAAAGTATCTAAGTCAGCACTGCTTCGCTTTTGTCAAAAAATTGGATATGAAGGATTTTCTGAATTTAAATATGAATTAACAAGATTTATGAATGCTGATGAGAGTAATGATGAACAAAGTAATGATTTAGTTAACTGGATACAGAAGAGTTTGGATGATATGAATAGTAAATCGTTATTATCATCTGTTCAAGATGTTGCTGAAGCTATTGTTAATGCTAAAAAAATAAGAATATTTGGAATTAATGAAACAGGTTTAGCAGCAAAACAGTTGTACTATCGGTTACTATCACTTGGCATTGATTCTGCAGCAATCACTGAATTAGAGACGATGCATTTCTATTCGAATCTAAACTTTACCAATGATTTATATATCTTTTTCTCACTATCTGCGACAACAGAGGCTGTTGTGGATGCAATGATTAAATCAAGTGATAGAAAGAAAAAAACAGTACTTATTACACAAAATACGAAATTTAGATATCGTGATAAAGTAAGCCATGTTATTGTTTTACCAACAATTAACACAGAAGGTAAAACGCGATTTGTTGATTCACAAATGTTAAATTTCGTATGTATTGAATTGTTAATAAATAACATCTCTAAACTACTAATTAGAAAGGAAACCTAATGAAAAAGATTATTTTACTATGTGCAGGGGGAATGTCTACAAGTCTTTTAGTATCAAAAATGGAAGATGCAGCAGCTCAACTTGGAATTGAATGTCAAGTTAGTGCACATCCTGTTACTGCGGCAAAAAGTGTTGCATCAGACGCTGATATTGTTCTTTTAGGCCCTCAAATTCGTTTTGAACTAAATAACATTAAATCCTTGTTACCGGATAAAGAAGTTCGGGTTATTGACATGATTGATTATGGTATGATTGATGGCAAAGCGATTGTAAACAAGATTGTGGATTTTATTAAATAAATGTATTTTAAGAAGTTGCGTTGCAACTTTTTAAATAGCTATTACTGGGAAAAATTCCACATCAATAAAAAAAATATCATTAGTAGATGAGAGATGTATTTAAATATAACTTGAGGAGGATAAAAAAATGGAAAAATTTACAAGATTTATCGAAACGAAACTTGCTCCACCGCTTGTACGATTCTCACAAATAAGATATCTACAAGCGATCCAACGTGTCTTCATGACAACAATGCCTGTATTAATCTTCAGTTCATTCTTAATTCTAGCAGCGGCTTTACCGATTCCTGGATGGGATAAAATTGTTGCAAGCTTTTCAGGAAAGTTATGGATGGGTGTTAACAGTACATTAGGACTTTTATCACTACTTGTAGCAATTCTTTGCGGATATCACTTAGGGGCTTATTACCATGAAAAAGGAGAAAAAGCTTTACCTGTAAACACAGCGATAGTTTCATTCTTGTCATTCATGATGTTCAACCCTATCTTTAGCACTGCTGAGGGACAATCTGTAGTTTCTGCAACATTCTTTGGTTCAACAGGAATCTTTGCGGCTTTCTTCATTTCGTTCACAGCTGTCGAAATTTATCGTTTCTTCATGAATAAAAACTTTACGATTAAAATGCCAGCAGGTGTACCACCTATGGTTGTTGATGCATTTACTTCATTGATACCATCTATGGTTGCTATTGGAACATATTGGCTTATAGCTCAAGTGGCTCAAGTTAATGTGCTACAAATTATCAATGATGGCTTTCAACCACTTGTTTCAGCAGGTAAAGGGCCAGTTCCACAATTCTTTGCATTCTTTTTGGATAGATTATTATGGTTCACAGGAATTCATGGGTCAAATGTCGTTCAATCAGTTATGAGACCAGTTTGGATTCAAATGTTTACTGAAAATGCCGAAGCACTTCAACTTGGATTAGCAATTCCAAATTTATTAACTGAAGAATGGTGTAATTATTTCATTCGAATTTCAGTATTACCTATCTGCGTTTTAGCAGCAACATCTAAAGTTAAACGCTATAAAACACTTGGTAAAATGGCATTACCAGCATCAATTTTTAATATCGCAGAACCAATTATGTTTGGGTTGCCATTAATTTTAAATCCAATCTTATTCTTCCCATGGGTGTTTGGGTGGTCATTCTTATGGATTTGGACATATTTCTTTACAGCAATTGTTCCGATTTTACCACCAGTTATAACTCAAGTAGCTTGGACTGTTCCTTGTCCAATATCAGCATATTTGGCTACAGGTGGAAGTTGGATTGCAGCATTATTTAGTTTAGGTAATTACTTTATTATTGGACTTATTTTCCTTCCATTCTTTAAAGTTTTAGAAAAACAAGCTATTAAAGAAGAAAATTTGATTGCAGAGGGGGGAACGAATTGAGTAACGCAATAAATATCTCACTTACTCAATACGATCAACGTTTTGAAGCCCAAGTTGTCAACTTATGGAATGAATGTTTAACAAGTGATCTTATCACCCTTCCCATTTTTAGAAAGCAAGTACTTTTTGATGAAAACTTTCGACAAGAATTTGCGTTTTGTGCAGTAGATAATAACACACTTGTTGGTTTTGGCTTTGGTATGAAACGTATCTTTCCTTATTTGGAGAGAGGAGTTGAACCAGAAAAGTCATGGATTAATGTTGTTTTTGTAAAAGAGAGCTACCGAAGAAAAGGAATTGGAACTCAATTGGTGAAATGTATTGAGGAAAAACTAAACGATGGATTATCTAAGAAAATCACCTTAGCATCTTATAGTCCAAATTACTTTTTTCCAGGTGTCGATCGAATAAACTACAAAGGTTCACGAGAATTCTTTGAGTATAATGGTTATCAAATTTCAGGTGAAGCAGTTAGTATGTCAAAATCACTATTTGACTACGAAGTTCCACAAGAAACTATTGATAAAGTAAATGAATTAGCAAAGGTAGGTTATCGCTTTGAAAGATTCACCTACAATTATGCATTTAAACTATTAGAATTCTTGAAAAATGAATTTGGTGGTGGTTGGAAACAAAATGCACTTTCACTCATGAAAACAAATGAAGCAGAAGATACAATCTTAATTTGTATTGATAAAAATGATGATGTAGTTGGATTTTGTATGAGAAAAATGGATGGATTTCCAATGCGTTTTGGACCATTTGGTGTAAAAGCTGAACTAAGATCTTTTGGGCTTGGAGGAATACTCTTCGATTTAATGCAAAAAGAAATGAAGTCACAGCGATTGTTTGATTTATACTTCCTATGGACACATGGAGCTGGTCAAAGATTCTATGAAAGACATGGCGTTCATGTATATAGAGAGTATGACTTAATGGAAAAGAAATTTGAGGAGTAGAAACAATTATGAAAAGAGTTATTTGTGTGGGGGCACATCCATTAGATGCAGATCTAATGGGTGGTCCTCTATTGATGAAATATGCAGCGAAAGGTGCACATTGCACAATGATGCATTTGGTTAAAGGACGCCTTGAAGGAGATGTTGATTCAGAAACTCAACATGCATATCAAGAAAATTTGAAAAAAGAAATGATTCAAGCGGCCCAAACTATTGGGTGTGATTGTAATATGCTTGAGTATACTACCGCAGAATTACCTTCTGTGGATGTGTTTGCAAATACTTTAGTTGAGTACTTTGAAAAAGAAGGTGTTGAGTTAGTTATTACACACTGGCGAGGGACAATGCATGCACGCCATTATTATGCTTATGAGACAGTAACAAAGGCAATTAAAATTTTACGTAAACGCGGGAAAAATATTAAATTACTTTATGGCGAAAACTGTGAAGATTTGATTTCATTTATTCCCCAAGCAAATTATCATATGTCAAAAGAAGAATTGGATCAATGGTTTAAAGCATTGAACTGTTACACAATTTTTAGTGGGAATGTCAATGAAGTTCCATACAATTCTTATTATCGTACAACAGGAGTTATTCGAGGAATTGAAAATGGTGATTACGAATATTACAAATCGTATATGTATCCATGTTTAATTGAAACTATTTAAGTGAATGAAGGGGTAAAAATTATGTTAGGTGTATCAGCGTATTTTAAAGATTTAGATTTAAATTATTTAGAAGAGGTTTCAAAGTATGGGGTTAAATTTGTATTTACATCAATCCATATTCCTGAAGATGATAAAGCGGATATAGAAAGTAAATTACCAATATTTCTTGCACAATGTCAAAAATTAGATTTGTTTATTGTGCCTGATGTTTCACCACGTACATTTGAAAAGTTAAATCTATCAATAAATGATTTTGAAGGACTAAAAAACAAAGGATTTAAAGCAATACGCTTAGATTTTGGTTTTGATGATCCATCTGAGATTGCAAAATTGCAAAAGGATTTTATCATCATGTTAAATGCAAGTGTGATGACTAAAGAAGATTTGCTAAAGTGTGAAAAAGCTGGATTAGAATTAGATAAAATCATTCTTACTCATAATTTTTACCCACATAAAAATACTGGACTTGATGAAAGCTATTTCATGGAAAAAAATCGTGATTTCGTTTCAATGGGTTTAAGAATTCAAGCTTTTGTCTGTGGTGATGATTTAAGACGATATCCATTATATGAAGGATTGCCAACATTAGAAAAACATCGTGGGTTAAACCCATTCGTTGCTTCAGTTGAGTTAATGAATAAATATGGAATTACTGAAATCATGATTGGAGATTCAAAAGCTAAGATTGAAACTATTAAGCATATACATGAATACATGGAAAATAATGTAATTCATATGAAGGTATCTCTTGAGGAACCTTATGAAAATATGTATAACGAAATTTTTTCGATTCGACCAGATAGCGGAAAGCTAATACGATTAGCAATTCAACGAGACAGCACTGTAAAGCAATTCCATACTGTTAATAGACCTGCGGGGTCAATTACGATGGACAACCAGCTTTATGGACGATATTCAGGTGAGGTTAGTTTGGTAAGAGATGATTTAGAATGTGATGCAAGAGTAAACGTAATTGGATATATTCATCCAGAGTACCAACCACTATTAGCATATCTTGATAAAGAAACACGTATTAAATTTATTAGATAGGGAGAAATAAGATGTTAAATATTGACTTAAACAAACTCTCAACTGAAAAGAGAAATGAATTAACAATGGAATTAGATTCGATGAGTTCTATTGAATTTTTATCCTTGATGAATAAAGAAGATCAACAGGTTCCTTTAGCTGTTGAAAAAGAATTAGAATCAATCAGTCAAGCAACAGAAATGATTATTGACGCATTGAATAAAGGGGGAAGATTAATTTATTTAGGCGCTGGAACAAGTGGTCGATTAGGTGTACTAGATGCTGTTGAATGTTCACCAACCTTTCAAACAACAACTGAAGTAATGGGATTAATTGCAGGAGGGGATTCAGCATTTGTAAAAGCTAAAGAAGGTGCTGAAGATAGTGAAGATGAAGGCGCAAATGATATATTAAATCATGATGTAAATAGTAATGATGTCGTTGTAGGGATTGCAGCTAGTGGTAGAACACCCTATGTTATTGGCGCATTAAAAAAAGCGAGAAGTCTCAATGCTCGAACTGTCGCAGTTGCATGTAATAAAAATAGTTTAATTGGAAATTATGCAGATATTAAAATAGAAGTAGAAGTTGGCCCTGAAGTTTTAACGGGAAGTACACGTTTAAAAGCAGGAACTGCACAAAAATTAGTATTGAATATGTTATCTACTGCATCCATGGTAGGAATTGGGAAAACATATAAAAATTTAATGGTTGATTTGAAGCCATCTAATCTAAAACTAGTAGAAAGAGCAAAGAAAATTATCATGGAAGCAACCGGGTGTCCATACGAAATAGCTGAGGAAAAGTTTATTGAAAGTGGACAATCATCAAAAATAGCTATCGTAATGATATTAACTGGTTTAAATAGAGAAGAAGCTTTACATAAATTAGAAAAAAATAATGGCTTCATAAAGAAGTCGATTTAATATATGACAAAATATGATTATTTATTATTGAATGGGCATGTTATCGATCCTGAAAATGGTATTAATGAAGTTATGGATATAGCTGTCCAAGATGGTAAAATTGCAAGAATTGATAAATGTCTTGAAAATCAAACAGCAACATCTATTTTAGATTTATCAGGTCTTTATGTTACACCGGGTCTTATTGATGCTCATGTACATTGTTACTACAATACAGGTGTTCAAAAATCATGGACTGGTGATTATAGTATTCAACCAGACCTAATAAATTTATCGCAAGGTGTTACAACTATGATTGATGCAGGAAGTTCGGGAAGTTACAACTTTGATCATTTTCGTTCAACAGTTATTAATCGTTCAAAGACTAAAATCTACGCATTACTTAATATAACAGATTTAGGAATGACAAGTCTTCGTGATGAACAATATCCTCTGGAAAATGATTTTCAATCTTTTATATCTTGTTATCAAAGAAATAAAGACAGAATTGTAGGAATAAAAATAGCTCATTATGATGGAAAAGATTTCAATGATATTGATTATGCAAAAAAAATACAAGAAGAAATTCAAATTCCAATTATGGTTGACTTTGGTGTATTCAAGAAGGAAAGACCATATGATGAACTGTTGCTGAGTAAACTAAGGCGCGGTGATATAACAACACATTGTTTTCGAGGGCCAGTGCCTATTTTAGATACAGAAGGATATGTCTATGACTATTTAAGAGAAGCACGAAAAAAAGGAATAATCTTTGATGTAGGTCATGGTGCAGGAAGCTTTCTATTTAGAAATGCAATTCCAGCTGTTCAACAAAATTTTCTGCCAGATATTCTATCAACGGATTTGCATGTTTTAAGTTATCGTTATACAAGTGGAATGAGTGATTTACTATCTAAATTTATGAGTATTGATAACACTAAATTTTATGATTACATTCGTATGACTACAGAAATACCAAAAAAGGTTTTTGGATTAAAAAATTGTGGAAACATATCTGTTAAATCAGAAGCAGATATAGCAGTATGGAATTTACGTAAGGGAATA
>NZ_JAVXGL010000059.1:0-221 GCF_036657415.1 Anaerorhabdus sp.
TACTATGGTGATGAAAAGCATACACCCGTTGTAAAACAAAATGGAAATACTCTAATTATTGAAAGAAAAAAAGAATTTTCATTCTTCAACTTTAATTGGAATTGGACTGCAAGCAAAGTTGAAATCTATGTTCCAAAGGATGCTTTAATTGAAGGTAATTTAAATTCTGTTAGTGGTAATATTGAAGTAAATGCTACATTCAATAATGAATACTTAGAAAC
>NZ_JAVXGL010000059.1:231-7491 GCF_036657415.1 Anaerorhabdus sp.
ATCCGTCTATGAATCAGGAAATAAATTAACTGCAACATCTGTAAGTGGTAATATTCGTATATATGAACCATTTGATACAGTAAGTTTTAATACCGTAAGTGGAAATGTACGAATTAATACTAAAGAAGGATCAAGCCTACGTGGTGATACTGTAAGTGGTGATGTACGTGCTAATTTGTGCGATACTAATTGTGGTTACAGTTTAATATTTAGTAGTGTAAGTGGATCATTTAAAGATAACTACAATAATCAAAAGATCGATAAAAAAGCTAATATTTCTCAAGGAAATTCTTCAATTTCGTTTGATGTAGAAACAGTAAGTGGTGATTTTAAACTAGAAGATTGGGATTAAATTTGTTTATCCACAGGAGTAATAAAAGATGAAAATAAATGAAAAATATAAGGATATCTATCAATTGAAAATAAATATGATTGAACAAGATATAGTTGTTGAATATCACAATCAAGATTATGTAGAGTTATTTTATGAAGGAAATCCACGAAGTAGAATAGACATTACTGTTAGCGATAATGAATTAATAGTTAAAACTAGAAATACGATAGATCAATTGTTATCTATCAATTTTAAAAAAGGATATATTAAATTATATGTTCCTAAAAATGTGATTAATCAAATAGAATTAAAAACAATAAGTGGCAATATTTCTTCAGAAATTAGATGTAATCAAGTACACTTAACTACTATAAGTGGAAAGATAATTTCTAAAGGTTCTTCTAAAGAAGCTTATGTTGAAACGGTGAGTGGTAGTATTTGTTTATATGATTCAATCGAAAACCTAAAATTTAAATCAACGAGTGGTAGTATAAAATGTGTGGCGTTGACAAAATCAACAATAATTGGGTCTTCAATTAGTGGAAGTGTTATCATTGCTAATCCTAATAATGATGGATATTGTATTAAATTCAATTCAATCAGTGGTCATTTCAAAGATTTAAGAAGTGGACAACGTGGTGCAGGGAGAATAGAAATAATCAATGGTGATGGTTCTTCAAAGTTTGAAATTAGTACAACGAGTGGGAATTGTAAAATAGATAATTGGATGTAAAAGTTTAGATCTTTCTAAACTTTTTTATATGCTTAAAGCAAGCTAGTCTACGGCAAGTAGATACCTTTAGTAGAATTTATAAGTTACACTACTAGTGGAGGTATCATAAATGGATAAATTACATAAGAAAGAACTAATGAATCAGTGGAAAAATAGAAAACCAGAAATGGGTATTATTGGCTTTTATTTTATAGAAACGCAGGAACTATTTTTAGGTCTAAGTAAAGATTTAAGTGTCGGTTTCAACAGTGCAAAATTTCAATTGTCACTACATAGTCATCCAAATATGCGTATGCAAGAATTATGGAACTTATATGGTGAAAACAATGTTGAATATAAGGTGATTTGTAAATTAAAGTATGATGATCCTAAAGAAGATCAAACAAAAAATTTAAAAGAACTACTTGATATTTGTTTGTTAGAAGATCAAAAAGCAAGACGAATATGAGAAAGGAGATAAATGATGGATGCTAGGAAAATAGGTAAATTGATTTTGGAATTACGGAAAGATAAAAAACTGACTCAACAAGAAATTGCGGACAGACTGTGTATTAGTAATAAAACTGTATCCAAATGGGAATGTGGATTAGGATGTCCAGATGTTTCATTATGGGAGGATTTAGCAGAAATTTTAGGTGCTGATTTACTAGAACTATTACGAGGAGAGTTGAGAAGAAATCGACTTGATAATGGCAAAATGAGTAACATTAAATTTTATATCTGTTCTACCTGTCATAATATTCTGACAAGTACGGGATATTCAGCCATTTCTTGTTGTGGTAGAAAATTAGTACCCTTAGAAATAAAAGAACAAGTAGATAATCATGAAGTTTCAAGAAATTTTGTGGATATAGATACGTATTATCAAATTAATCACGAAATGTCCAAGGACCATTACATTTCATTTGCAGCACTTGTATGTGAGGATAGGGTACTAATCATACGTATGTATCCAGAGCAGGCTGCAGCATTTAGAATTCCAATCTCAATGGAGAAGGGAAAATTATTGATTTATTGTACAAAACATGGTCTTCAAAGAGTAAACACTAATGGAATGTTTTTACAATAAGTACCTTCTATTTAATAAGAACTTTTCAAAGATGTTAAAAGTAACATTAAGGAAAGTTTTTTTTATATCTTATGAAGTGATATAATAAACAGGAATTGGAGATTATATGAAAGTAATATTAACAACACTAAATGCAAAATTTATTCATACTAGTCTGGCATTACGTTGGCTGTATGTAGCTCGTGATATATCTTTTGATGTTGAAATACAAGAATATACAATCAAAGATAACTTAGATGAAGTAGCACATAAACTGGTTAATGCTAATCCCGATATCATTGGTATATCTGTTTATATTTGGAATCAAGAGGAAGCTAAGAAACTTGTAAGAATGATTGCGAATCTAAATCCACAAATAAGAATATTAATTGGTGGTCCAGAGGTTTCATATGAATATACCGATTGGTTAGATTATCCAATTGAAGGAGTTTTACGCGGCGAAGGTGAAAAGGCTTTTTGGCAGGCATGTCGTAGAGAAAAAGAAATCGATGGTTTCGTGAATAAAGAATATGAATCAGCTGTCGCATACGCCAAGGTCGATTTAAAGTGGTTGGAAACACTGGAAAGTCCTTATTTTTTGGATTTTGATAAAGAAACACAAAAGAATCGTTACTTATATCTTGAAACAAGTAGAGGTTGTCCATATCGTTGTAGCTATTGCTTATCTTCATTGGATAATCAAGTGAGATTGTTTTCTGAAAACTACATAACGACGCAATTAATGCATTTAGAAGAAATAGAATGTAAACAAGTAAAATTTTTGGATCGTACATTCAATGTGAAACCTGAAAGAGCATTAGCAATTGCAAAGTTAATTGAACAATTGAAAGTTAACTTTAGTTTTCAGTTTGAGGTTGTATTAGATACGATGAAAGAAGAAATGATTAGCTTTTTTGAACAAAGTAATAAAGAAAGATTTAGATTTGAAGTTGGTGTACAATCATTTAATGAACAAACACTAGATGCTGTCCATCGTTATCAAAACTTAGACATACTTGTAAAAAATATAAAAAGATTAAGTCAAGCTGGTTGTATTATGCATGTTGATCTTATAGGTGGTTTACCTTATGAAGATTTAAATTCATTCAGAAATTCTTATACAAAACTTTTCGCATGTGGAGCAACTGAAATACAAGTCGGTATTTTAAAATTACTAAAAGGAACTTCACTTCGTTTACAAGCGAATCTTTATGATTTTACTTATGAAACGCAATCACCTTATACAGTAGAAAAAACGAAGTGGCTTTCGCATCAAGATATAATGATTATTGAAGATGTGTATCAAGCAACGGAAAAACTTTATAATAATGGTCGAATCCGATTTACATTGGATACTTGTTATCAATATGGCTATCCAATATTTGATGTGATGGCTGATGTTGGAAATCGAATGAGAAACTTCAAGGGACAGCCACAAGTACTAGATTATTTTAAATTGCTGTACGAATCTTTAAGTGTTTTCAACTTAATGCAAGATGAAAAACTTAGAGCTTGTTTAAACTCAGATTACTATATGAATTTTAAACAAACGCCAAAACCATTGTTTCAAGATGAAATTGATAAAGAAACGATAAAAGAATTATTTAAAAAATGGGTTCAATATAAAATATTTGATGAACAGACATTATATAATTATGGTAAAATTAGACTTGGATTTTATCAAGACAAAATCATGTATCAAGTATTGATTTATGATCGTTTTCAAAACTATCCAGTGCGATACTGGTTTAATTTAGAAGGAGAAGCTCAATGAAAGAATTGTTTATTGCATCAGCGAATGCCCACAAGATAGAAGAGTTTAAACATATGCTTGAACCACTTGGCTACAAAGTCAAATGTTTAAATGATTTACCTAAACTAATTGATATCGAAGAAACGGGTGAAACTTTTGAGGAAAACGCTATTATTAAAGCGAAAACAATTAGTGATCAATTTAATATTCCTTGTATTTCTGATGATTCTGGTTTAGAGATTGATGCTTTGAACTTTGAACCTGGTGTTCAGTCTGCACGATATTTAGGGCATGATACTAGTTATGATTATAAAAACAATGTGTTGATTGAAAGAATGAAAGATCAGACAAATCGTGCATGCCGATTTGTGTGTGCGATTGCATTATGTGTGCCAGGCAGTGATCCAGTTGTATTTAGAGATACAATTGAAGGAACAGTAGCAACTGAAATTGTAGGAAAAAAAGGATTTGGATACGATCCGATTGTGTATTACGAACCGTTTAAGACAACTCTTGCAAATGTAAGTGAAGAACAGAAAAATAGTGTTTCACATCGTGGAAAAGCACTTCTTAAACTCTTGGAGTATTTAAATGAAAATCCAATCTAAGCCATTCTTTTTTATAGGTGCAATTTGTTTTATTGTTGCCTTCTTTTTGACCTGCTTAGATATAAGTAGTTTTAATAGAGATTTTTATAAAAAAGAGTATGCACAATTAAATACGGCTGCAGAAATAGGGATGTCTGAAGCTGATTTAACACATACAACAGAAGTATTATTAGATTATATCCAAAATAAACGAGCTGATTTAGATGTTATGGCGACAATTAATGGAGTTGATCGGGCAGTATTCAACGAAAAAGAAATACTACATATGGTTGATGTGAAAAACTTATATTTAGATGCCATGATGGTTCGAAATTTTTCTTGGGTTGGGTTTATCGTTATGATAGGCATAGGAATAATGATTAGTAAGAAAGATTCTATCTTCGCTTTAAGTGACATGTTTTTGAAAGCTATTGTGAGTACTTTATCGGTATTAACTTTACTTGGAATATACGCACTTGTTGATTTCAATTCATTTTGGTTACAATTTCATTATATATTTTTTACTAATGATTTATTTTTCTTAGATCCTAATACAGATATTCTAATACAAATGGTTCCAAGACAATTTTTCTTTGATTTAGTGTTTAAAATTGTTTCAACTTTTGGTATTGGTATTTTACTTGTATGTTTGGTATCTATTTATTTTAGGAGGAAAAAGGCATGATTCATGTAGTGTTGTATGAACCAGAAATTCCACAAAATACAGGGAATATTATGAGAACATGTATGGCAAGTAATTGTAATCTCCATTTGATAGAGCCGTTAGGTTTTTCTTTGGATGAAAAACACTTGCGTCGTTCAGGAATGGATTATCGAAATGAGTTAAATTATCAAGTATATCCAAACTGGCAGGATTTTTGTGAAAAAAATAAAGGAGAGTTCTTTTACATCACACGGTATGGTCAAAAAAGTCCAACAATGTTTGATTACACTGTTTGTACCCAAGATATTTATTTGATTTTTGGAAAAGAGAGTACAGGGATTCCTAAAGAAATTCTCCATGATCATCAAGAACGTTGTGCACGCTTACCAATGGTTGCGAATGCACGATCATTAAATTTATCCAATTGCGTAGCAATTTGCGTATACGAAGTCTTACGGCAATTGGATTATCCAGGATTAAGTCCTGTAGAAGTAATAAAAGGAAAGGATTGGTTAAATGATGTCTAATACAAAAAAATTAGTTTTAGCTGGAGTTTTAGTTGCGATAGGGTTGTTATTACCAAGTGTGTTTCATTTTGTTGTGCCGAGTCTTGCAAGGACGTTATCACCATTACATTTACCTGCTTTTTTTGCAGGATTTCTCTTAGGTGGGCCATGGGGATTAGCAGTAGGATTAATAACACCATTGTTAAGTAGCTTGTGGACTGGAATGCCACCGTTATTCCCAATGGGTGTTTCAATGATGGTAGAGATTGGCTTATATGGTCTTATAAGTGGACTACTCATTAAGGAATATAAAATTAAAAATGTAATAGTTGTGTTGCTTTTAGCAATCTTAGTTGGAAGATTAGGATTCACAATTACAATGAATAGTATCAATGGAATCATCAATCCAGTCGCTTGGAGTATTGGACTTTATGCAAATATAGTGGCAGGAATACCTGCTATAATTCTTCAATGTATTCTTATTCCATTATTAATTCCTCGATTAGAGAAAGTATTGTAAAGTTCATACCATTAGACAAAATGGTTATGATTTCATATAATAATAAGCAGAGGTGATATTATGATAGAAAACGTGAATGATTTTTTGTCGGTAGCCTTTTTAATACTGTTGATTCTTTATGGCTTTTTTCTAACATATAAAGTTTTTGTTAAACATCATGCCCATAAAATGCAACAACTTGAATCAGATTATTATCTTGAAGATAATGATGATTCAAGAACTGATTTCTATTAATAAGAAGGAGGAGTACAATGTTTACTCAAGCAATTTCATCTCCTAATGCTCCAAAAGCTTTAGGACCTTATTCACAAGCAATTAAATTAGGTGATTTCGTTTATTTATCTGGTCAAATTCCAATGGATCCATCAACAGGTGCTATTGTTGAAGGCGGAATCCAAGAACAAACTCAACAAGTTCTAAAGAATATTGAAGCTGTATTAAGCGAAATGAACTTAGAAACTCGTCATGTAGTTAAAACTACAGTGTTCATGACAGATTTATCAGAATTTGATGATATGAATAAAATTTACGGTGCATATTTTAATGAACCATTCCCAGCTCGTTCAACAATTCAAGTTGTCGCTTTACCAAAAGGTGCAAAAATTGAAATTGAATGCACAGTAATTGATACATTAGCTTATGAAAGACAAATGAACCAAGGTTGCGGCGGTGGTTGTTCAGGCGGATGCTCTGACGGCGACTGTGGATGTGACTGCGAAGAAGGTCATGATTGTGGCTGTGAAGAATGTGGTAAATAACCACATTTTTTTTATTTCATTTTCTAAACATGATTTGGTACAAAAGTGTGTATAAGTTGTTACATCATGACACTGCATATATTTATACAGAGAATAAAGTATGATATTATTTTAGGACTATCAACCTTTTTTCATAATATATAATGAAGGGAGGAAAAACTGTGCTAGAGAATTGCAGCTGTGTTTATTATGATGAGAAGACAAATGAGACGGTATTATTAAATGAAAAAAGCGAAATCCTTAGAATTAAGGAAAAACCCATCAAATTATTTGAGAGGGCATGCTTAGAAAATGGATCTACATTGGAAGGGAGACTTTCTAATTTCAGATACGAGTTGAATGTAAAACAAAAACCTT
>NZ_JAVXGL010000059.1:7501-9475 GCF_036657415.1 Anaerorhabdus sp.
ACCTTGCATTTTAATCAATGAACCAGGTTTAATTCTATTTATACCGACGATGTCGATGTCTTCAACAAAATGCATGTATTTTCAATATAAAAAAATACAAGGCGTGAAAATAAATGAAAATGGGTATTGTAGTATAGAAACAAAACAAGGAACTATTTATCATGTTGATGTTGATATTCGTGTTTTAAAGAAACAAATTAAAAGGTCAAAAATATATATTCAAAATTTACGAAAACGTAATCAAAAATACATACTTATGGAAATGAAAGCGTGTTATAATAGCTTTGGTGAATAGGGTATGGATAACAACAACGTTTTTCTGATCGTACTATTATTTCTAACAATGATGTTTCTTATCATTGTTTTTGTTGCGTTTATACTTTCAAGAAATAGAATGAAACAGCAGTTGTTTTTTAAGGATGCTCTAACTCAAACAGTAAATAAAAATAATGAAGAGATTGATTCGTTGAGACAACAAATGATGCAAGATCTCTTGTTATTTCAAACTAATATATTAAATTCAATAAAAGGTGATTTTAACCAATTAAATGAATCAACTGTGAATCGTTTGGTTAATATCGAAACAAAGGTAAATGAAAGTTTATTGCAAGGATTCGAGCGAACTAATAAAGCATTTACAAACGTTCTTGAACAGATGGCTAGAATTGATGAAACTCAACAAAATCTAAAATCATTATCTTCAAATATAACAAATTTACAAAATGTACTGACTGATAAAAAAACGCGTGGTATTTATGGAGAAATCGAGTTATATTCTATCTTAGAAAGCGTATTTGGAAATAATGAACAGCGTTTCTCAAGACAGGTTAAATTATCCAATGATAGTATTGCAGACTGTGTGTTGCATGCACCAGAACCATTAGGAGATATTATCATTGACTCTAAATTTCCATTAGAGAATTTCAATCGTATGTATGATGAGAATGTATCATCGCAAGACTTAATTAGAATAAAAGCAGAGTTCAAACGAGATGTTGCTAAGCATATCAAAGATATTAAAACAAAATATATCATACCAGGTGAAACTGCTGAAATGGCATATATGTTTATACCTGCTGAAGCAATCTTCGCTGAGATTTATGGTCATCATACAGATTTGATACAGATGTCATATGAACTGAAAGTGTATTTAGTTTCACCCACAACCTTAATGGCATACATAACAGCGATTAAAGCGATTTATTTAGGACAAGAAAGAAATGATCGCGTCATTGAAATTCAACAAGAATTCATTCGCCTCTCGCGTGAGTTTGAAAGATTCTCAGATCGCTTCGCCAATGTTACAAAAGATTTCGATAAAACCTATCGTGATATCCAAAATGTAAATATCACTTCGGATAAAATTATTAAACGTTTTAAACAAATTGAAGCAGTACAATTAGATGAAACAACTCAAAGCCATAGGGCTATAGGGGATGAGGAAAATGGATTCGAAAAAGATTAGACATATACTTACTATAACAACAATCGTTGTATTCTCATCATTCTTGTATTCATTATCAATGAATGCATTTGTTGATGCCGGTAATTTATTTCCAGGTGGATTTTCGGGAATTTCATTATTGATATCACGTGGTGCAAAAAT
The DNA here is from genome assembly GCF_036657415.1 of Anaerorhabdus sp. Taxonomy (NCBI): domain Bacteria; kingdom Bacillati; phylum Bacillota; class Erysipelotrichia; order Erysipelotrichales; family Erysipelotrichaceae; genus Anaerorhabdus; species Anaerorhabdus sp. The sequence goes on from NZ_JAVXGL010000059.1 coordinate 9,108, forward strand.
GTATTTTAATTTGAATATACCGTTTTCCATTCCATACTTTTCATTGAATATTTTAGTTACGATTTTAGTTTTTAAATATGTTGGAAAAATGTTTATTGCGTATTCCGTACTTTGGTATACTTCGACAAGTGTTTTTACAACGATTCTTCCAGTATTCCCACTAACTTCGGATACCTTGTTGATTGCAGTATTTGGAGGAATATTAAGTGGCTTGGGAATGGCATTAGCTCTTCGTAATAATGCCAGCAGTGGAGGACTTGATTTCATTGCAATCTATGCTTCTAGTCGATTTAATGTATCAACATGGAACTATGTATTTATCTTTAATTCTGTTATTTTATTAATTGCAGGTTTAATGTTCGGTTGGA
>NZ_JAVXGL010000059.1:9485-12209 GCF_036657415.1 Anaerorhabdus sp.
TTTGTAGTACTCAGATTATCAACGAAATGCATACTAGATATAAATTAAAAAATCTCTACATTATAACAACAATTCCTGATGAGGTATGTGATGCTATTTTTAGAACAACACGTCATGGTATTACTAAACTTTGGGGTGAAGGAGCTTATTCACATGAGCCTAAATGTTTCCTATTTATGACATTAAATGCTTATCAAGTACCTGAAGTTGTTGATTCGATTCGTATGGTTGATCCAAAAGCCTTTATTAATGTAGCGACATCAGAAAGAATATTTGGTAACTATTATCAAAAACCACTAGAGTAAAAAAGATTGGTTATCGAATTTCGATACCAATCTTTTTTTGTACTTTCATTAATTTTTTATAAGCAATTTTGCGTGCTTTTTCACTACCTTCTTGTAAAACTCGTTCAACTTCACCGCTTGCGATAATATCACGGTAGCGTGTTTGAATTTTATCAAGCTCTGCAACAACAACATCTGCAACCGCTTTTTTGAAATCACCGTAACCACTATTCTCAAAGCGTTTTACAATACTGTCGATAGGCTCACCAGATAATACAGACATAATTTCTAAAAGGTTTGATACACCTGGTTGATTTATTGGATCAAAGGCAACTTTTGCAAAATTATCAGTAACTGCAGACATAATCTTTTTGCGTGCAACATTCAAGTCATCTAAAAGATAAATACAGCCTTTATCACCTTTATCTGATTTACTCATTTTCTTTGTTGGATCACTTAATGACATAATTCGCTTACCAACGGTTGGAACTAATGGTTCAGGTAATTTAAAAATTTCACCATAACGATTATTGAAACGTGCTGCTAAGTCACGAGCTAATTCCACATGTTGTTTTTGATCTTCTCCTACAGGAACGTAATCAGGATCATAAATTAAAATATCAGCCGCCATAAGTGAAGGGTAGGTGTAAAGCCCACCAGAGAGATTAGTTTCTCCTTTTACTTGTTTATCTTTAAATTGAGTCATACGGTTTAATTCGCCCATGTAAGTATTACAGCACATGATAAATCCAAGTTGAGCATGTTCCATAACATCAGATTGAAGAAAGATGGTACTTCTTTCAGGATCAAGACCACATGCTAAATATAATGCAATTGCATCTTTAAGATTTTTTCTCAATTCCGCTGGTTCTTGTGGGACTGTAATGCAATGAAGATTTGCGATAAACACAATCATTTCATAATCATTTTGATAGTTCACGAAGTTTTTAAGAGCTCCGATGTAATTACCTAGTGTTAATTGTCCACTTGGTTTAATACCGCTTAACATTCTTTTCATTTTTATTTCTCCTTTAAATTAAAAAAGCATCCTTAGAAAAGGACGCTTTAGCGTGGTACCACCTTAATTATTCTATTTAAAAATAGAATCACTTCTAAATAACGGTTTAGTTCCGTAATTGACTGATGCCAACTCTGCTCCAAAGCCCCAATTCATTTAAATTATCGTATGATTTTCACCAGCCATCATATCTCTAAACAAATAATTTTAAATTACTTTTGCTTTTTCCTAGCTTTATACAACTATTTAAGCACTTTTTTTGCGACGAATCAATAGCCCGATTAAGATTATTACAATTGTTGCACCCATGTAGATGTTGAATTTAGGTCGTGATACACCTCCGTAGAGAATGATGAATGAACCTAGAATTGCAAGTATCGGAAATACATAACGTCCCCAAAATGAGGATGCTTTAACTTTATCAGGTCGCAGTAACACACCGAAATACATAAAGCATAAGAAGAGATAATTCATAACAATTGGTAAGTCATCAACTGCTAAGCCATCTAATAAATTAAAATTATAAACAGCAGATCCATCAAGTGTTAGGAAGTGGAATAAAAGATAAAGTATTGAAAACAAAAATGCAAAGATACTAGCATTTATAGGTGTATCAGATTTTGTGTTAATCTTTGCGATTTTTTCGCTGAAAGGTAATTCTCCACGAACAGCTAAGGCATAAGGTGTACGGATATAACCTAAGATTAAACCATTTAATGTTCCTAATACTGAAATGACAATAAATAATAATACAATTTTAATTCCCCATGGTCCAAAAAGAGCATTTGAAATTGTAGAAATTGGATCAACTCCTGCAAGTAAAGCATCTGGTCCTACAAAAGCGCATACGCCTATGAAGTATAGAAGATAGATTGCAATGATAACTAATGGAGCAAATATTAGTGCTTTTGTAAGATTCTTTTTTGGATCTTTAATTTCATGAGCGATACTAGGTGCAATCATCCAACCATCAGTAGCAAATGCCACTGCGATTACTGCATTTAAGAATCCATTCATTGAAGTAGTATAGCTTGGACTTGATGCAATAACTTGTGTTGGATTACCAATGATTAAACCAGCAATTGATAAAACAAGAAGAGCTAAAATTTTAGCATACATTGCAAAGTCTTGAAAATGACCAGCTTTCTTTGTTTGAAATGTATTCACAATATAATAGAAAATTAAATATCCAATTGCGAGGAACCAAACACCAGGATTAAAGGTGCCCGTTGTTAATAAATTATCCAAACCAAATAAACCAAAAGTATAATTAGCTGCAACCCAAGCGATTACTGCAATAATTGCAGGATAATAAACTACGGATTGAAACCAACCTGCGAGAAAACCCATTGTTTTTCCCCAACTCATTTCACAATATGAAACAAGACCACCAATTTTATCATCATTTGATGAATATTGCGC
>NZ_JAVXGL010000060.1:0-11719 GCF_036657415.1 Anaerorhabdus sp.
CAAATTGCATACTTCCACAAAATGCAATGGCACTCATGAGTACAGCCCAAATGGCAGAATAACCTTTTGTTTGCATAAGGACCCCATAGGCCATTCCTAAGACTAAAAATCCAGTTAATACTGGAAGAGTATGAGGAAATGCAGTTTTTAATGATAATTTAAATTGTTCTATTTTTTCATTTTTCATAGGCTATCTCCGATATGATAAGAAAGACACTCGCGTGAATGTCTTTAATTTTCTGATTTGAGTTTTTGGAGTTCCTTACTAATAGCGGTAGGTGTTTGAAGAATAATTTGAGCAGCACGATGAGCAAGTTGGATACTATCAATAAGTGTCAAATTTCTAACTAATCCATAAAGTAATCCAGCTAGGAAAGCATCACCAGCTCCGATGTCATTATTTGTTTCTATTATGTTTGTCTTAATAGGAACTTTGCCATCACGTGTATAAAGAGTCGCACCATTTTTATCTTCGGTTACTATGACCCATTGAAGTCCGGTGCTGAAATCCATCTTTTCTTCTTCAAATTCGTCAACATTTACTACTATACCTTCAATATAACGAAGTAACTCCACAGAGGGAATAAATCCACTGATGATCCATCGCGTAGAAGATGTATTATGAAATAAATCATATAAGAATTTCTCATTCATTTGATCAGTAATTGCGAATGAATCATTAAATAAACTGTAATCAATTGAATCTTGTTCATTGAATAAGAAATCAGGAGTAATAGAGGATAAAAAATATTGCACATTATCAGCGTGGATACTTTGGAAAACAGGTGTAGGTTTATCCACAAGAATCGTATGGAGCTCCACTCCAAGTAGACTAAGTTCATCTTGAAGCTCTGTGGCTTTTGAATCATTTCCTATCTTAGTAATAAAAATAGGATTACAGCCAAGACATCCTAAGTTATAACTTACATTGTGCATTGAACCACCAAAATTAGATGTAAAAGTCCCTTTATTACAATGACTAGGATGAATTTCTTCAGCCATAAAAATATAGTCTTGCATTGAAGTACCAATCAAAAGAATATTTTTCATAGTTTTTACCTCTTTGTCTAATGATAACATAAATCATGATATAATTGAAAAAAGAGGTGGAAAAATGATAAGAATTGGTCAATCAAGTGACATACATCGTTTAGTAGAAGAAAGAGATTTAATCTTAGGCGGAGTTAAGATAGAACATACAAAAGGACTAGAAGGACATAGTGATGCGGATGCACTATTACATGCGATTGCTGAAGCTATTCTAGGAGCTTTAGCATTGGGTGATCTAGGAAAACATTTTCCTGATACAGACCCACGGTATAAAGGTGCAAATTCTTTGGATTTATTACGTGCAGTAAAAATGTTGATGAACAAGGAAGGCTATACGATTGGAAATATAGATTCGTTAATTATGATTGAAAAACCTAAAATGGCACCACATATTGATGAGATGAGAAAAAATATTGCGAATGCATTAAATTGCGAAATATCACAAGTTAGTGTTAAAGCAACACGAGGAGAAAAATTAGGATTTGTTGGAAGAGAAGAAGGAGTCTTGGCGCAGGCGGTAGTCCTTTTAGAAAAATAGCGGAGGGAAATATGTTTCGGATATTAATTGTTGAAGACGATGAAGTAATAACTAAAACCCTGCAAAAACAAATTAGTATGTGGGGATATGAAGTAAAAAATATTGAAGATTTTAATAATGTATTAATAGAGTTTAATGAATTCAATCCACATCTAGTCTTAATGGATATTACATTACCATTCTTTAATGGATATCACTGGTGTAATGAAATAAGAAAAACATCTAAAGTACCAATTCTATTTATTTCTAGCGCATCAGATAATATGAATATTATTATGGCTATCAATATGGGTGGAGATGATTTTATTGCGAAACCATTTGATTTAAATGTACTTACGGCAAAAATTCAAGCAATGTTACGGCGCTCATATGATTTCAGCACAAATCAATCTATTTTAGAGGCTCATGGTGTAACGTTGAATTTAAATGATACTTCACTTATTTATGGAAATCAAAAAATAGATTTAACTAAGAATGAGTTTCGTATCATGTCTACGTTAATGGAAAATAAAGATAAATATGTATCACGTGACGAAATGATGCAAGCCTTGTGGGATACAGATGAATTCATTGATGATAATACATTAACAGTTAACGTAGCGCGTTTGCGTAAAAAATTAGAAGAAGCAGGATTAGAAGAATTCATTATAACAAAGAAGGGTATCGGATATCGAATCAAGGAATAAGATGAAAACATACTTAAAAGATAAAATAAAGAGTATAGGGATTAGTTTAGGATGTCTTTTAATACAAACAATCGTATTGTTTTTATTTGGCTTGGATTTGTTTGTTGTGGGATATGCATTTTTGTTGTGTCTTATTTTCATAGTAATATCTTTTTTAGTTGATTATGCTTACTATCGAAGAAAAAGAATTAAATTACAGGAATTGATTGGTAAACAAGGATTAGAAATTGAGGAGTTTCCAAAAAATAAAGATCCATTTGAAAAAGAATATCAAGAAATAATAGAGTTACTTATAAAAGAGAAAAACGAACTTGAATATGTATTGAGCAATAGTATAACAGACAGTAATGATTATTTTACAATGTGGGTGCATCAAATAAAAACGCCAATTGCGGCAATGCGATTACTTTTACAAACAAGTGATCAAGTTGATAAACAAGAATTAGAAGAACAGTTATTCAAAATTGAACAATACGTTGATATGGTCTTACAATATATTCGAATGAAAGAATCTAACCGAGATTTTTTATTTGAAACAATAGAATGTGATCAAATAATTAAGCAGTCGGTAAGAAAATATGCGAAATCTTTTATTCGTAAAAAAATAAATTTGAATTATGAGCCAGTAAACTTTTCAATTATCACAGATGAAAAATGGTTGTGTTTTGTGGTTGAGCAGTTATTATCAAATGCAATTAAATATACACCGGAAGGTGGAACAATTACAATTACACATGAATGGAAAGTTCTTATTATTAAGGACACCGGAATAGGAATCAGTAAAGAAGATATACCACGTATTTTTGAAAAAGGATTTACAGGTTATAATGGACGTATTGATAAGAAGTCAACAGGTATTGGACTTTTCTTATGTAAAACGGTTTGCGATAAGTTAGGACATACTATAAAAATTGATTCTTCAGTAAAAGAGGGAACAATAGTAAAAATAGGTTTAGATTCGTACCTTACAAAATAGTAAGAAAAAGATGAGATTTTGTAAGCCAAAATTAAGGTATAGAAATCTCATTTTTCTTATGATGATAGTGTCAGGAGGAACAAGAATATGAAAATATTAGAAGTTAGTAATCTTAAAAAAGTTTATTCATCTCGTTTTGGAGGGAATAGCGTACAAGCATTATCCAATGTATCATTTACTGTTGAAGAAGGTGAATATGTAGCTATCATGGGTGAATCAGGCTCAGGTAAAACAACGCTATTGAATATTCTTGCAGCTTTAGATAAACCAACATCAGGAGAGGTTTTATTAGCAGGTAAAAGCATTTTAAAAATAAAAGAAAATGAGATGTCAGCATTTCGTAGAAATAATTTAGGATTTGTGTTCCAAGATTTTAATCTATTAGATACATTCTCAAATAAAGATAATGTTTTTCTACCGCTTGTCTTATCAGGTAAGAAATATCACGAAATGATAGAAGCAATTACCCCTATTGCAAAACAATTAGGAATTATGGATATCCTCAATAAATACCCTTATGAAATATCAGGTGGTCAAAAACAACGTATTGCGGTTGCGCGTGCATTGATTACTCATCCTAAAATTGTATTGGCGGATGAGCCAACAGGTGCACTCGATTCAAGAGCTACTGATCATTTATTACAAATATTTAATGATATTAACCAATTAGGTCAAACAATTTTAATGGTAACACATAGCGTTAAAGCAGCAAGCCATGCAGCACGTGTATTATTTATAAAAGATGGTGAAGTTTTCCATCAAATATACAAAGGTAATATGACAAATGAACAAATGTATCAAAAAATTTCAGAGTCATTAACAGTACTAGCCACAGGTGGTGAAAGAAATGCGTAAGTCGCTTTATCTTTCACTCGCTGTTCAAAATATCAAAAAGAATTATCGTACTGTTATTCCATATCTTTGTACATGTGTTATTACAATTATGATGTTCTCAATTCTTGATTCATTAAGAACATCTGCTATAATCTTGCAAGGAGTTGGTGGTGGAACTATGTCTGTTATTCTGCTACTTGGTCGTGTGGTTGTAGGAGCTTTCTCAATTTTATTTATATTTTATACAAATAGTTTCTTGATTAAAAAAAGAATGAAAGAGTTTGGTGTTTATAATGTTTTAGGCTTAGAGAAAAAACATATTATACTAATTATCAGCTATGAAACTATTATTTTGAGTGTATTGTCTTTATTGCTTGGTCTTTTTCTTGGTGTAGCATTTAGTAAAATATCACAATTATTATTATTTAAATTGATGGGATTAGCTGCAACGAATGAGTTTACATTGTCTATTTCATCAATTATTCTAACTTGTGTTGTCTTCGCTGGCATTTTCTTTCTTGTATTCTTAAATACAATCAGGATGATTGCGAAATCAAATCCAATTGAATTGATTCGTCAAGAATCAGCAGGAGAAAAAGAACCTAAAGCGAATTGGTTAGTAGCTTTAATTGGATTTATAACATTAGGTGCAGGGTATTATTTAGCTCAATCGATTGATGATCCAGTTATGGCAATTATGTTATTCTTTTTGGCAGTTATTCTTGTAATTGTAGGAACATTCTGTTTATTCACTTCAGGCAGTATTGTCATTTTAAAAGCACTAAAGAAAAATAAAAAATTCTATTATAAAACAAAAAACTTTACAGCTGTTTCAGGAATGATATATCGTATGAAAAGAAATGCAGCAGGACTTGCGAATATTTGCATTCTTAGTACCTGTGTATTGGTTATGATTTCAACAACATTTTCACTTTATTTTAATATAGGAGATATTGTTGATAAAAGATTCGTTAGAGATATTTCAGTTACTGCAAGATCAGTGCCTAATGAAGAAGTAGTTATCGAAACGGATAGTTTAGTAAATAGTGTATTAGAACAAAATCAAGTGGTAGGGAAAAATGTGTCGAACTATAAGTATGCACAATATGACTACTCTAATATAAATGGAAAATTAGTAAAGTATGAGGACATTAATCCAGTTATTATCATGACAATATCATTATCAGAGTATAATCGATTAACCAATGACAATATAACACTTGCGGATGATGAGTTATTAATGCTAGAAACGAAATACTTTAAAGATAAAGATACTTTATCAATTAATGATGTTACTTACAAAGTTACAACAATAAAAGATGATAAGAATGTTATCGATAGTTTCGTATACTACGCAACACCAATATATGTTGTTATAGTAAATGACATGGATGTATTTTATGCAAACAGTAGTGATAACTATGTAATTACAAAATATATATACATGGTGGATGTAGATGTAGATGATGAGTTAGAAACATCAATTACTGATCAAATTCGTGAACAAGGAAAATTGGATATTTATCAAAGTCAATATAGTGTAGATGGCAAAATTCAAAATAGTCAGACATTCTTTGAATTGTATGGATCATTACTATTCATAGGTGTTTTCCTAAGTGTCTTATTTTTAATCGCAACAGTGTTAATTATTTACTATAAACAAATTACTGAAGGATATGAAGATGTAAGACGTTTCGACATCATGAAGAAAGTGGGTATGAGTCAAAAAGAAGTATCTTCATCGATTCGCCGTCAAGTGTTAATGGTATTCTTTATTCCAATAGTGATGGCAACGATTCATATTGGTTTTGCTTTCAAAATGATTTCTCTCATGGTTGGGGCACTAAGTATGAATAATACAGAACTATTCTTCTATTGTACATTGTTTACAGTGGTGATATTCAGTGCTGTTTATGCGATTGTATATGCATTGACTTCAAGAACTTATAATCATATTGTAAATCAAAAATAAATAGAGATTGGTATAAAAGTGATAGCTCGTGTGTTTATTAATTTTATTGAAATGATATAATGTAGTCAATTAGGAGAGTGTTCAGTGAACACACGTGAAAAGAGAGGGGTGCTTCCCTCTCTTTTTGCTATAGCCGTAGTCCTTCTAATTAAATTTTATTTAATCTTTATCTTTTGATTTCAATAAATAAATAAGAATAAGGATTAAGGTGATAAATTCCACAATAACCCTTTCTTTAATTAGGAGGGGTTCAGCCATAGCATTTTTTGTGGTAGGTACATAAAGGACCTCCACTTATTGATTCGCAAAAAAACTAATAGTCCTAAAATTCACTTGTGTGTTGACTCTACCATTACTGGATACTTTAAGATGAGTAAACAAAGGAGGAAAATAAAGTGAATGTAGTAAATGTACAAAATATTTCTAAACATTACGGGAATAAAAGCGTAGTGAAAAATGTATCATTTGTAATTGAGAAAGGAGAATGTTTTGGGATACTTGGTCATAATGGTGCTGGTAAAACAACAATTGTCGAAATGATTTTGGGGCTAAAGAAAATAGAGAAAGGAGGGGCAATTAAATTATTAGGAAATGATATGCATGTAAGAAGGCGAGAGTTATTTAACTTGGTGGGTGCACAATTACAAGACTCTTCCTACCCATATAAAATAAAAGTAAAAGAAGAGTGTGAAGAAAGAGCTGTTCTTTATAACTGTGAGATTGATATCGAAACACAACTAAAATTATTTTCATTGTTTGATTTAAAAAATCGTGAAGTTGAAAGTTTGTCAGGTGGAGAGAGACAACGTTTGTCAATTCTACTTGCGACAATTCATGATCCAGCAGTTTTATTTTTAGATGAACTAACAACAGGATTAGATGCGGTAGCAAGAAGGGAAATTTGGAAGTATTTAAATGGATTAAAAAATAAAGGAACAACTATTATTTTAACTTCACATTTTATGGATGAAGTTGAAGCTTTATGCGATAGCGTAATACTTCTTCGTAATGGTGAAATTTTGATACAAGGAAAAGTTGATGAAGTCATTCAAGCAACACCTTACAAAACAATGGAAGAAGCTTATTTATGGTATATGGGGGAGGATAAATTACTATGAAGAAATTTCTAACATATATAAGAATAGAAACATTGTTGTCAATTCGCTCAATTGATGGAATATTCTTTGGCATTATAATGCCATTAGGACTTGTGGCACTAATTGCCGTTGTAAGTGGAAGTACACTCACAGCAGCAGGTTATTCCTTTATAGATGCTTCTTTTGGATCACTGATTACGGTAGGAATTTGTGCAACTGCTTTCATGGGGATACCCTTAACAATTGCCAACTATCGTGAAAAAAAGATATTAAAACAGTTTTTTATAACTCCAATTCGTCCGAGTTTCATTTTATTCATTAATACACTCTTGTGTGCGTGTATATCAGTTATTTCAGCTATTGGTGTTTATTTATTACTACATTATTGTTGGGGATTTGAAATAAAAGGAAATACAGTAATAGTGATTCTATCATTCTTTCTAACGATGTTTGCGATGTATGGAATAGGAATATTTATGGCAAGTGTATGTAGAACACAAAAAGTTGCGAATTTAGTTTGTACACTAGTATACTTTCCGATGCTATTACTATCGGGAGCAACTATACCTTTTGAAGTCTATCCTGTAGCAATACAAGAAATAGCTCAATTCTTACCATTGTCAGTTGGAATTGAATTATTGAAAACTACATCACTAAATCTTCCCAATACAGATTTTACAATGAATATGTTTTACTTGATTGTTTTAGGAATTGTTAGTATAGTTTGCTCAATAAAAATCTTTAAATGGGAGTAGGAGGAAAATATGTTTCGTATAGGCGAATTTGCAAAAATGGGTCAGGTTTCAATTAAAACTCTTCGTTATTATGATGAGATTGATTTACTAAAACCTCAAGAAATTGATGTGATGACAAATTATCGATATTATACAACGAAACAACTTGTTCAACTTCATGAAATCCAATTCTATCGACAAATTGGATGTTCTATTCAAGATATTAAAAAAATTATAAATGGTGAAAATGAAACAGATATTTTAATGTGCAAGCGACAAGAAACATTAAATGAAATAAGTAGATTAAATCAACAAATGAAACAAATAAATTATCGTATAGAAAGTGAGAAAACAATGGAATATAAAGCAGTACTTAAGGAAATACCAGCATATACAATTTATGCAAAGAAAATGATAGTTTCAGATTATGCGGACTATAGTAAAGTAATACCAGAAATTGGGGAGGCAATGAGAGAATTAAATCCAGATTTAAAATGTGCTTCGCCAGAATATTGTTATATATCTTATCTTGGAGAAACTTGTGATGATGCGAATTGGGAGATTGAATATTGCGAAGCAGTTGAAAAAATAGGTATAGCTCCAGAAGGGATTGAGTTTAGAAGAACTGAACCAATTACTGTTGTGTCAGTGATGCATAAAGGAAGTTATGCGGGACTTCGTTTAGCGTTTATTTTTGCGACAAACTGGGCAGTAGAAAATGGGTATAAAATGTGTGGGTATCCACGGGAGAGTTATATTGATGGAATGTGGAATTTTGATGATGAGAATGAGTGGTTAACTGAGGTTCAAATTCCAATTGTAAAATAAGAGAGGGGAGTTTCTCCTTTCTTTTGTTTTATTTGAATGAAATAGTGTAAAATAAAAGTACGGAGGATTTCTCATGTTTAAAAAGTTAGATGAAATTAAAGTGTTAAGAGATCCAATTCATGGGTATATACACATCGAATATGATGTAATATGGCGATGTATGAATAGTCGTGAATTTCAACGATTGCGACGTATCAAACAATTAGGTGCATCATATATGGTTTACCATACTGCTGAACATTCTCGTTTTGCACATTCTCTAGGAGTATATGAAATTGTAAGACGTATGCTTACAGAGAATAATGAAATTGGTTCGTCGATTTCAGAGAAGGATAAAGTTGCGGTAATGCTTGCGGGTTTACTTCATGATATTGGTCATGGTCCATTTAGTCATGCCTTTGAGTCTATTTGCAATACGAACCATGAGGAGTTTACAGAGCGAATTTTATTAGAAGATACTGAAGTTCATCGCATCATAGAAAAGACGCATACAGGATTAAGTGAGGCTGTAGCGAAGATAATTAATCACACACATCCAAACGGTTTGCTTACACAGATGATTAGTGGTCAATTCGATGCCGATAGAATGGATTACTTATTAAGAGATGCATATTTTACTGGAACAAAATATGGTGAATTTGATCTAGAAAGAATTCTTAGGACGATAAGAGTTAAAGATGGAAAAATGGTTGTAAAAGAAACGGGTATTCATACAATTGAAGATTACATCATGGCTCGTTATCACATGTATTGGCAAGTCTACTATCATCCAACTGCACGTAGCTATGAAGTTATTCTAGCGAACTTATTTAAACGTTTAAAAGATTGTAAGAAAGAGAATCCAAAATTATTGAAAGAGATACCGCTTTTTGATGCTTTTTTATCGAAGAAAAAGATTACAGTGAAAGACCATTTTCTTATGGATGAAAATACTTGTTTTTATGGTTTTAGTTGTATTGCAAATAGTGATGATAAGATTGCAAGTGATTTAGCTAAACGATTACTTAACCGTAAACTTTTTAAATATCAAGATGTCATTGATAATAAAATGATTGATAAGATGAGAAATAAACTTACAAAACGAGGATATGATTTACGATATTATTTCGCAACTGATGAAGTTAAACAGCGACCTTACCAACCGTATAAAGGTGATGAGTTATCGGCCATTTGGATATTAATGAATAATGGTAAAATACTTGAACTTTCAGAAGCGAGTAATATTGTTCATTCACTAGTTCATGGTGAAAATAAAAACGAAGAGAAGATGTTCTTTCCGATTGATTGAAGATAAGACAGGAAAATCTCCTGTCTTTTATATTGCGCAATATAAAAGGCTTGAAAAGGTATATGATATCACAAGATGTAGTGTTGAAAAATTTTGATTTAATAGTCTTGACACTATTCACTTATTAAGTATAATCAATGCAGGAGAACTTTATGGAACAAACTCAAGGATACTGCATTATCCATCAAACAGATTGTATGGAAAATACAAAGATTGTATTCTACGAAGGACAAGCTTTGATAAGTGAAAATAGTTTATTCTTTTGCGAGAATGAGAATGAAAATACATTTACTTATGTTGCTGATGAATTTCATATTAAGCGTACCGGTGAAGTTAATACGGATGTACATTTATATCTTTATCAGCGTGGTGAAGCGACTGTCGAAAGTGAATATGGGTTACTCGTGTTTGATACCGAAATAGTAAACTATGTAGTTCAAGATGATGATTGGACAATAGAGTATAAAGTTCTGCATGGAGATGATGAAGTTTTACATACAAAAATAGAATGTAAGATTTTAAAAAATTAATTTTATTTACATTTGATATTGACTTCTTCAACAGATGTGATTTAATATCTCATGAAATAGAAATAAAATGTTTTAATTGATTAGATGTATAGGAGGAGTTCACTTGACTTATCAATCAATGACCGACGTTGCACATAATGTACTAGCTAAACGCAAAAAAGGTGTTGAGTTCAACAAACTTTGGGGCGAAGTTTCAGATACATTAGGATTCGACACAACGATGCAACAAAGAAAAATTGCACAATTTTACACAGAGCTTATGCTCGATACAAGATTTACATCGCTTGAAGATAACAAATGGGATCTTCGCTCTCGTCATTCGTATAATGAAACACACATCGAAATATTAGATATTGATGATGATGATTTTGATGAAGAATTTGGCGATGATGGCGATGAAGAAGATGGCAAGAGAGATCTTGTTGAAGATGAATATTAGGCAGTTAATCTGCCTTTTATTATAGAGGTGAAACAATGATTAAAACAATGATTTGGGATTGGAATGGAACGTTGTTGAATGATGCAGAGTGTTCATTCAATGTTTTAAATGATTGTCTAAGAAAAAGAAGTTTGCCAGAACTTAAAGAAGTTGAAGATTATAAAAATATTTTTGATTTTCCAGTTATTAAAGTTTATGAAGCTGCTGGTTTTGACTTTGATAAAGATTCATTTGAAGATTTATCAGTGGAATATACAGAAGGTTATCAAAATAGTTATCTCAACTATGATCTTCATGAACATGTGATTGATATTTTAAAGAATAATATCAATCAAGGAATTATGAATGTATTATTATCTGCATCGCAAATTGATATTTTAAAAAAACAAGCGAATGAATACAAATGTGATATGTATTTTGAAAAGATATTAGGTTTAGATAATATTTATGCTCATTCAAAAGTTGAACTTGCGAAGGAATTTATGAGAGAATCCAATTTAGATGCAAGTGAAGTTGTTTGGATAGGAGACAGTATTCATGACTATGAATGTGCTAAGGAATGTGGGACACATTGTATCTTAGTTGCGAATGGTCATCAAACAAAAGAAAGATTAATTCCTACAGGAGCTATGGTTGTTGATACCATTGATGACGTAATTAAAAAGTGCCAAGAGTTTAACTCTTAGCACTTTTTTTATTATGTGAGACAAAGTCGAACATAAAAACCACACGCTAAGCGTGTGAGAA
>NZ_JAVXGL010000061.1:0-11634 GCF_036657415.1 Anaerorhabdus sp.
CCTTGATTATTAGCTACTGCTGCAGCAATTTCTTCTTTTCTTGCTTTTGCATTGAAGAAATCAAATAAAGCGAATGCTGTACCTAGTAAAGCTACTGGTAATAAATTGTTCATTGGAATGAAATTCATCATTAAGAATCCAGCGATAAAGAATGGGATGTATTTTGCTTTCATCATAACGCGTAATAACATACCAAATCCAATAGCAGGTAAGATACCTCCAGCTACTTCTAATCCATGGATTAACCATGCTGGCATTGAAGTAACTAATTTAGCCATTGGTTCTTGTGCTAAGTAAGTACAAGAGAATACGATTACACCATAAGAAATAGCAACGATTGCTGTAGTAATGATGTTTGTTCTGATGATTTTATTTACATCTGCTTGTTCTGCTGCTTTATCAGCCCCAGCCATAAAGAATGAGAATGAAGAGTAGAAGAATAGAATTACATATTGCATTAAGAATGAAAATGGTAAGCATAATCCTAACGCTACTTCAGGAGTTACCCCTGCTGTATAAGCGATAGTTGTAGACATAAATCCAGCCAAAACTGGGTTTGGTGGTTGAGTTCCTCCAGCAGGTGTTAATCCTGCGAAAGCTAATTCTGTAAGTGCACCAGTAGCAAGACCTAGCGGAACATTTCCTAAAATTATCCCTGTCACTGTAGAAACTACAAGTGGACGGAAGATAAAGAATGCTTCAAGCCAATAGTCTACACCAATGATGATTGCTGCGATTGCAAGCATTATCCCTTGCATTAATGTGATTTGCATTTTTTCTTTCTCCTTTTCGTTTTATTGAATCTTTTCAATTGAATCTCCAGGAACATCTTGGCAATATACATTAGAGCCGTGTTCCGCTGCAAACTTTAAGTCAGCCATATCCTGATCATCGACATAGACTTTCTTAGTAAGAGCACGTTTACCGTTTGAAAAGTGCATATTTCCGACATTAATGTCTTTTAAATGTACTCCTTTTTCAATTAAAGCTCTCACTGTTGCAGGTGTTTTCACAACAAGGAAAATCTTTTGGTCAGGTGAAGCGTTATCAATAACTTGTGCTGTAAAATCAACAGTAAAGAAACGAATTCCAACACCACTTGATTTTGCAGTGAAAGTCATCAACTGTTGTTGCAATTGATCATTCGCCGCTTCTTCGTCACAAACAACAATTAAGTTAGCTCCGATTGTTTTTGTCCAAGTCACCCCCACTTGTCCATGCACCAAGCGATTATCGATACGTGTCAAAAGAATATTATCTCCTTTCATCATTTCACCTCCTTTTCCTTCACACTTTTATAGTAGCAAAAAGCGTGCCAACTATTTATTGGCACGCCTTAAACTCTTTATTTATAGGTAATTTTCAATATAATTAAATATATAAATAATTTCAGAGACTGGTATTTCGACACTATAATTCAATTCCACGACACTAAATATTTCTCTCACCAAATTAATGAAATCCTCGTGTTGCTCAATAAAATCAACTGGGTCTTCGATAAGTTGAACTTCATTTTTTAGTATTAATCGTTCTATTAAGCATGATAAGTGAACATAAAGCCCTACCTTACTTGCAGGTAATAGTGGTTTTGATAAATGTTCTTCCATTTGTTCCACAAGGTATTCAACATCATCTAATACCTTTTCCGCATTCAATATCGTTAAGTGATTAACAATATTATTCAATGTGAAATTCTTTATAATATTCTGTTTGAGAATATCAAATTCATCATCATTACAGAATTCTCTTGTAACTTTCTTTAACTCATTCATATCAGAATTAAGAACTAAGTCTTCAATCGCAATAAATGGTACTTCATCAATATAAGGATTCATTGTACCTATAATAAATGAAATATCATAACGTTCAAAAATATAATCCTCTTTGCCATTTTCAACGAGTTTATTATAATCATACGTAAGTATTTCAGCATCAATAGGTACTGGTAAACTTTTTTTAAATAAATCTAATATCTTTTCAGCAGCACCTACACCTGTTGCACAAACTGACAAAATAGCCTTCTTCTTAGCACGATTTTGAATGTACTTAAATTGTGAAACATTATCCTTACAAGCTGACTCGAGTGATTTAGATAAGTCTGCTCCTTGTTTGATTTTGCTTCCAATACTTAAAGCTAACTTTGTATTAATATTATTTATAATACTTACATTAACATTGGGAATACGTTTGATACCCTTGTATATTTCTTCAAGAGATCCCATGTCTACAAGTAAGACTAAATCATCAAAGTAGTTTTTCATTTTTAAATAATCGTTTAACTGATTCGTGATTTTATCCACACTCATATCCAATTGCATATCGATTGCATCAAAGATATTTTCATTTAACATTTTATTTACTGCATCGGCAATCGAAGACGCTGTTGAATAACCATGACATAGAATAACCGCAACTGTTTTATTTGCTGATTCATTTTTTTCTAAATCACAAATTACCAACATTAATCGTATTTTCATCATTTCATCGATTTCAATATCAAGATTAATTCCGATGTTGTCCACAATTTCTGTAACAATTGCGTATTCTCTAGGAAACTTCATCTGTAACACTTCAGAGAAATCGTTTATTTCTTGAAGATGATTATTAATCCAATTTTTGAATTCATGACTAAGTCTTGCATATTCACTTAAATAACGTGAAATTAACAAGATATCATTATTACTAATCTTTAAACTATAGCGATTCATGACAATTGAGAATATTTTATCAGTAATCTTCTTTGTAAATTCAATATTAGGACTAGAAGCTTGAGCACGATCATACATAAGATAATCACTGTATTGGTCTATAACTTGTTGAAGATTATCATTCAATAATTTATTTGTTAATGGATTTTCTAAATATCGACGATAGCTTTCTAACATTTTTCCATAGACCGCAATTAATTTAGCATCATAAGGATTTGCTTGATAAGGAAAACTTAATTTCATCATCTTCTTATCTTTTGCATCTTGAAGTCTAAAATTAATTACTGGTGCTAATTGTAGAACATATTCTGGTAAATTATAAACATGAATCTCAAGTATTTCATCATTCAAATTATTATTTAGAAACGCATTTGCACATGTTGCCTTAACACTATTCACTAATCCTCCAACGTTTCCAGGGATGGATGTGTCCATGAAAATTTGATATGCAAGTGAACTTATTTCAATTGTTTTACCAATCTCTTTTGATTCTTCTTTGAAGATTAAGGCTAATAATGCTGCTTTCTCATTACGTGGTCGCTCTTCAAGTGAAGGTATTTTGACAATAATTGGGATTCTTCTTAATAATGTTTTAAGCAATACATCTTCTGGATTTTCAGTTGTCGCAAACACAAGTCGTACATCTGAATGAAACCAGTTTTCATTATCACCAACACGATGATAAACACCCTTGTCCATAAATAAAAACAACTTTTCTTGGCATTCTGCTTTTAAACAATGAACTTCATCAAGAAATAAAACTCCACCATCTGCCAATTGAATCAAGCCTGGGTTATCTTTGTCTGCTCCTGTATAAGCACCTTTTTTATGTCCAAATAAATTGGCTGTCAAAAGCTCAGGGTTGTTGGCATATTCACTACAGTTAATGACAACAAATTTACTTTCTTTAGGCAATATATGTTTGCACTCTTGCGCATATTCAAACATTGTTTGTGCAATTCGGCTTTTTCCTGTTCCTGTTGCACCATTTAATAAAATAGGAAGTCCCATTGGTGGATAGCACATTGCCGCTTTACATTGTTCAATCGCATGACTCAATGATCCGCGATATCCAATTAAACGATCAAAGTCTTCTTTCTTCATTGTTAAATCATCAAATGTTTCAAAAACACTATTTTCTAATTCAATTCCTCTTTTTTCAAGTGCTCCTATTTCAAAAAAGTAAACAGGTCTTGAATTTACTTTTACTACTTTATTTTCTTGGATAAACTCATTTAAATATTGTGAAACACTATTTCTACTTAAGGATAATTCATTCGCTAGATAAGATGCCGTAAAGCATTCTAACGGTACAGGACCTTGTTCAGTAGTGTATTTTGCTAATAGCTCTAACAGTTTTTCTCTCATAACATACCTCTTGTTCATATTTTATATCAAACATGTCTATGTTACAATCATGATGAGGATGATTATTCATGAAAACACAGTTAGTTCAAACATATAAACCGCTTCAACATTATTCACTTAAGCAAGTTCAATCACTTGCTGTTTTGAGTATGAATATGAATGAACTTGAAAATAAAATTTCATCAATTGCTGAAGAAAATCCAGTACTTGAGATATTACCGACCTATTATACTCGCTATAATCAACTACTTGATGAAAATATAGCTACAAGTGAACCAACACTTACTGATGAGTTATTGTCACAATGTAATACAAGCAAATTTGAACACAAAGAAGTAGCGCGTTATTTAATTCAGTGTTTAGATTCAAATGGTTACCTTACAACACCTTTAACTACACTTAAAAAAGAATGTCATGTTTCAATGAATATTCTTAAAAAGTCACTTACCTATATTCAAACACTTTCTCCAAAAGGCGTTGGAGCACGTGATATGCAAGAATGCTTGGAAATTCAATGTCGCTTAATTAAAACTAAGCATCATGATTTACTTATGAAAACACTTCACTATTTACCAGATTTGGCAAGAGGTCATTTTCAAAAAGTTGCTCAATTATGTGATGCTAATGAAGCGGATGTAAGAAAATGCTTTGAACTCATCAAAACATGTAATCCTAAACCAGGCGCAAGTTATGCACAAGGAGCAACTCCATTAATACCCGATATTGAAGTCACACTTGAAGATGATCAATTACTTATCCAAATACATGACATCACTCAATCATTGCAACTAAATAAAGACTTTGACACTTCTTTCGATAAAGAAGCTGCCAATTATATTAAGCAACAAACAAAATTAGTAAAACAATTATTAAATTCAATACAACGAAGAAACACTACACTATATGAAGTTTGTCGTATTATTATTGAAATACAAAAAGATTATTTTATCGACAATGCTCCTTTAAAAGTTATGACTTACCAACAAATTGCAGAACTTGTTAATCGTCATACATCTACCGTATTTCGCTGTATTCAAAATAAAGCCCTTTTATTCAATAACCAAACAATTCTTTTATCAACACTTTTTACGAATGAAGTAAATGATGGTGTCAGTGATGATACCATCAAAAAAGAATTAAAGAGAGTTATTCAAAACGAAGATAAAAAAAACCCACTCAGCGATGAACAATTATGTTCACACTTTCGTGAGCTTCATATTCAAGTTTCTCGGCGTACCCTTGCAAAGTATCGGGAACAACTACGTATTCCTAATTCCATGCAACGCAAAGTTATTTTTTAAACTTGAGATGCGTTAATGTTGTGACTTCTTCGCGATAAGTTCCTGGCACATCTTGTACAAAGCATTTAACATTTGCATCAAGTAATAATTGAAGTGCATTTGCGTCATCTTCATTTACATAAACTTTACGGGAAAGCGGAATCTTTCCTTTTTCATAGTGCATATTACCCAAATTCACATCACCAATTGGAATTCCAAGAGTTACTAACCGTGCTACTGTTTGAACATTACGAACTACTAAAAACATTTTCAAATGCGAGTTACTTTCTTGAATTGCTTCCACAAATTCATCAATAGAAAAGAAGCGAATACGAATATTATTTGATTTTGCTACAAACTCCATTAATCGCTGTTGAAGTGGATCCTTTGAAACTTCATCATCAACGACAATTAAAACATTCACATCTAAACTGGCTGACCAAGGGCCTCCAACTTGTCCATGAACTAAGCGATTATCAATTCGTACTAGTACTATCTTTCCCAGAATATCCATTATTTAGAAGTAACTACCTTTTGCTTAAGATGCATGAAGTAACCTTTCATTACTAAAAGTAATACCACAATTTCAATAACGATGCAAGCACCTGCAACGGTTACAATAAACGGATATTGATTAGCCCATCCCATTGGAGATGTATGATTCATAAAGATTCCAATGTATGCCCATAGTGTTACTAACATATAAAAGAAGTTATTATTTAATATCGCTGTAAGTGATGTGATGATTAATCCAACAATTAGTATAATCACTGTCCATATTTCTGGTGATATACCAAATCCATTCCATTGAATCGCAGTTAAAAACACAACTATATTTGCGATTGAAGCAATTGTAATCCATCCAAAATAAGTTCCAAATGTTGCTTTAAGTATGAAATCCTCATAGTCCATCTTTTTCATTTCAATGAAAATTGCTGCTAAACATCCAAAAATTATAGCCATGAGTATTAAAGATGCCCAAATAATATTATAATGCCACATTACCATCCATAATCCATTGGCAATATTTGATATTGTGAAATAATAGCCAATGCGATCATAATGTGCAATATAGCTTTCATTATCCGATAATACATGAAACATTGCATATACATAAAATATAATAAGAATATAAATCACAAACCATATTGAAAATGTGATTGGAGCAGGGGTAAAGAGATTAGCATACATGTCCGAAATCTCTTTCGTAGTATATCCATTTAATTTGAATGCGTTAAAAATAAAATTCATTAAAATCATAAATATTGATGATGCAAGTATATAGTATTTAGTCTTGATACGTTTTTTCATAAAACTACCTCCTACTTTCATTTTGCACCTTTTGTTTACAAATTCAATAAATATACTCATGGATTTTTCACATATCCTCCTATAGTTTTGTGTTATGATAGATTAAGATAAAAGGAGTACTACTTTATGGAACTAAAAGATGTCCTAATACGACAAAAAACTTACTTCAATACGAACAAAACAAAATCTGTGGCGTTTAAAAAAGCGCAATTATTAAAATTAAAACACATGATTACAACCCATGAGAAAGAAATATATGATGCCCTTTATCAAGATTTAAACAAATCTGAAATGGAATCTTATTTAACTGAGCTTAGCATTGTATATTCAGAATTAAATGATGCCATTAAAAATGTCGAAAAATGGTCAAAACCTGCATTGAAGAAAGTTCCTCTTCATTTGATAGGTTCATACAGCTATACAATGAAAGAACCTTATGGTGCGGCATTAATTCTTTCACCTTGGAATTATCCTGTGCAACTTGCCTTAGCACCACTTGTTGGTTGCTTAGCTGCTGGTAACACTGCTATTTTGAAATGTTCAAAGAGTAGTCTAGCTACTTCAACTTTGATTTATAACTTAATTAATACTACTTTCTCACCTGAGATTGTATACTGTGTAGATCCTAAGTTTGATTATAATGAACTAATGAGATACCGTTATGACTATATATTCTTTACTGGCAGTGAATCCGTAGGTAAGACAATCATGAAAACTGCTGCTAAATCACTAACACCTATTTCATTAGAATTAGGTGGAAAAAGTCCAACTTTTGTCACAAAAGATGCGGATATTAACTTAGCTGCTAAGCGTATTGTTTGGGCAAAGCTTCTAAATGCTGGACAAACATGTGTTGCACCAGACTATGTATTAGTGGATCAAGAAGTTAAAGAGGAATTCATTAAAAAAGTCCTTGAACAAATTGAAAAGCAATGTCCTCAAGGGATTCAAAATCCTTCTTACCCAAAAATCATCAATGGTAAACATTACTTAAGACTTAAGACACTCATTGACAATGAACCTTATAAAACTACCCCTACTTTTGAAGATACAAGTTTAAAAATAGGTTTGACACTTTTTACAAATTGTTCATTCAGTAGTGAAGTTATGAAAGAAGAAATTTTTGGTCCAATTCTACCAATTCTTACTTATAAAAAATTACAAACTGCAATTAATGTAGTTAAGAGTAAACCTAAACCACTTGCATGCTATGTTTTCACTAGGAATAAATTAGTTGCGAATCATATTCTCAATGATTTATCTTTCGGTGGTGGTTGCATTAATGACTGTGTCATGCACCTTGCAAATCATCACCTACCATTTGGTGGTGTTGGTCAAAGTGGCATGGGTCACTATCATGGTAAGTATAGTTTTGATACATTCTCACATGAAAAAGCTATCCAAAATAATTCATTCCTTTTGGATGTTCCTATGCGCTATGCCAGAAATAATGAACGAGCTTTCAAACTTGTTAAAGCACTTATTAAATAAACAAAAAAAGTACATCTTCATAGGATGTACTTTTAATTTGAACTATTTTCCTAAGATCATAGAAGTTAAATCCATTGGTTCAACAATACTACCATCTTTATAAACACGCATATTTCCACTAGCGATTTCATCAATTAATACAACTTCATCACCATGGTATCCAAATTCGAATTTAATATCATATAAATCCAAACCTTTTTTCTTAAGATCTTCTGCAACAATCTTTGTAATTTCGATTGTTTGTTTTTTCATACTTTGATACATTTCATGATTCATAATTCCTAATAAATCTAATGCATCTTCAGTGATAAGTGGGTCACCTTTTGCATCATCTTTTAATGTAGTTTCTACATATCCTTCAGTAATAGGAGTACCATCAGCAATGTATTCTCCATAACGACGTACAAAGCTTCCAGTCGCAACTAAACGACAAATAACTTCTAACCCTTTACCAAACACTTGGCAACTTAATACTTCCATTGTTGCTTCGTCAATATTTGCATCTACATAGTGTGTTTTCACACCTTTTTCCTTAAGTATTTCAAAGAAATGAATAGATGTTTCAAGATTCGCCTTACCAATACCATCAATTGTTAATCCAATTGCATTTTCTCCTGGATCAAAGACACCGTCTTTACCAGTACAATCATCTTTAAACTTTAATAGCACATTGCCATTGTCTAAAGAGTAAACATCCTTAGTCTTTCCTTCATACACTTTTTTCATTAACCTTTTCCTCCATGTTTAGGTACTTCCCCTAAAACGTTATTATTATAGCATGCTATAGAAGTGCGTTCAAAAGTTTTTTAAAGATATTTTAATCATCTAAAACATCTTCAAACTGAATGCTCGCTAATGCCATTTGTCCGGCATTAAATCGTTCATTTTCAACTTGTTTACGCTCTAATATATAGAAGTCTACTGCTTCCCATAAGGCAAATGTTCCTGCTATCGATAAAAATTCCATAAAGAGCGAACCCATATCGGCAAGCTGTAATGAAAAATAAATTCCAAGTAATACGATACCAATTATTAATAGAGCTGTAATCTTAATCATATTAATTCGTAAATCAATTAATTTGTCTCTTAATATCAAACTATAATGCTCTTTAATGATTTCACGTATCTCCTCAACTTCATGTTTAGAAAATGCTTTATTCACAAAACGAATTTCTACTGGATATGCAGCTGGTATGGGATATACTTTACTATCGATAAAATCATAAATAGCTGGATTAAGAGATTTTTGTGACTGATAAGAATAAGATTCAAATATATCTTCTTCATTTAAACAGTTAACATAAACTACTGCTTTGTCACCTTCCATATACTCATCTTTAATATATGTTTCTAAAGGCACTATATTTTTTTCAAAGTTTTTGAGATTTCGGATGAAATTCTTGGTTTGTTGTTTCATTAGCTGTTTCCTATTAATATCTTTCTAGATGTACTCTTGATTCATCATAACGATTACCTGTCTCTTTAACTTCATCCGGATAACCAATTGCAATAAGTCCTACTGGAAGAATATAATCAGGTAAATTACATTCTCTTTTATAAAACTCTTTCATCTCATCAATCTTAATACCTAACCATACCGCACCCAGACCTAAATCTGTTGCAGCAATTAAAATATTCTCTATTGCAGCAGAACAATCATTGATTACAAAATCATGAACACTCATTTTTTCAGTATTACCACAAACTAAAATTGCACAAGATGCTTCTTTCAGCATTTTATGATATTTTCCATACTCTGCAAAACAATTCAATGTCGCTCGATCTTGAATGACAATAAATTCTGCAGATTTTTTATTATGTGTTGATGGAGCACACATTCCTGCCTCTAATAATTGATGGATAGTATCGAGTGATACGCTTTGACTTGTATACTTACGGATGCTTCTTCTTGCTCTTATAGCGTCTAGTGTATTCATCAGAGTTCAAGCCATTCCTTTTCTCTAAATCCAACTAATACTTTATCGTTAGAAATAAGTATGGGTCTTTTAACAAGCATACCATCTGTTGCTAATAATTTAATTTGTTCATCATCACTCATCATTGGTAGTTTCTTTGTAAGTTCTAATTCTCTATATACTAAACCACTTGTATTGAAAAAACGTTTAATTGGTAATCCACTTTTTTTAATCCATTCACGTAATTCTTTTTCTGTTGGATTTTGAAGTTTGATATCACGATAGTTTATTTCAATATTCTTATCTTCTAACCATTTCACTGCTTTTTGACACGTTGTACATTTTGGATAACATAATACATTAACTTTCATTTTACTCTCTCTCCTTTATCACTACATTTATTGTATCACCGTATTGCTTATTTATCTTCTGCCGGATATCTTTACGAATCCCAATGATATGGCAAGGTGTTTTCATCACAACAAGACTTCCATCATAAGGTTCTCCATCAAATGTTGCATGAACTTTTACCCTGCCTTTATTAAATTCTTTACGAACATCATAAGGAAACTCAATATAGGCTCCATCAATATCTGGGACTTTTTTAATAACTGCTTCAAATTCATAAATTTTATTATTCATGCCTCACCTCTACTTTATTTATTATAGTCGAAATTCAATTTTTTTTGTAAATTATGCTTGATAAAAGTGAGGTTTCCCTCACTTAATTTATTGAATAAATTCCATTGTATTGGATAATCGCGAATCATCCTTCATGATGAAGAAATGGACATGCTCTCCACTTGCTCGACCAGTCATTCCTGTGACACCAATTTTATCGCCTTGATTTACTTCATCACCGATTTTAAATGAAGCTTCATCTTTTAAATGTGCATAACCTGTTTTGTAACCATCTTCATGTTCAATCAAAATATAATTCCCATTTACATTGTTATGGCCAACATCAATGATGGTGCCTTTTGCACTTGCAAGAACATCTGCATTTGGATTATTTGGATCATGCATATCTATCGCTTGATGCCCCGCATAACAACCCCAAGCACAAGTAACTTCATAATTCTCTAGAGGAGCTATGAAACTTATATTCGTTGTCTTATCCTTTGTTTCTTCAGGTGTTGATGATTCTTTAGGTTTAACACTTGGATCATTTGTTATATTAGGTGTCACTGCAATGATAGGAACAGGTGTATTGTTAGGTTCTTTTTTAGGATTTGTTAACAAAGGGATAATACATAAAATTCCAACAATTACACAAACTAATATTACCCAGAATTTTGGTTTCTTATAATTCATAATATTTTTAATCCTCACTTTCGTATTTGATTCATTAAATGAAACAAATAAAACATATGGATTCATTGCGAATTCTAAAAGTGTTGATCCAAATGAATATTTGCAATCAATACCCAATCGTCTCACTACTTTCTCATCACATGACAATTCCATATCCATATTCATGTAATAAAAACTTATCCACACTAAGGGATTAAACCAATAAATAATTAGTAAAAATAAACCTAGGTATTTAATAAAATAGTC
>NZ_JAVXGL010000062.1:0-11375 GCF_036657415.1 Anaerorhabdus sp.
TTGAATAATTAATTTACCCTTAACGTTTACACCATCTAGGGTTACATCCCCTTCACCCACACTTTTATCAATTGTTAAATCTCCATTGAATGTTGTGTTTTTGATAATAACGTCCGAAACCGTAATGATACCTGAAGCATAACTTGCTTGTTCTTCATACGTTTTTCCTTCATTAAATGTCATTAATGTGGGTTGTGCTGTTTCTTGTAAACTCTCATCTTTTTTTGGTGAACAGCCTGTAAGCATGCTCATTGCTAAGATGGCGCACAACAATGTTGTCGTTATTTTCTTCATATACTCTCCCTTGTACAAATAAAAATGCATAGCCTTTTAGACAGAGCCATGCATACTTCAATAGTACAAAGTTTTATTGCAACTGGCTGCCATGTTAAAGGCCCTTTAGTTTTGTGTCATCACCTTTCGATGATTTTACCTATTTGGTTTTACTAACACATAATAACACTTTTTTTTATCATTTTATAGTACTAAGAAAAAAATGGTATAAAAATACCACTTTTAGAATACAAGTTTTGCAATTTGATACACAATGAATGCCATAATATAGGCTACACCTGTTTGAAAGAGAATACTTTCTAAGGTAAATACCCAACTCTTACTTTCACTTTTTATTGTTGCGACAGCTGCCATACAAGGACTATATAATAAGGTAAATGTCATAAACGCCAATGCACTTGCGTGTGTAAACACTTGTGCAAGAATTAAATCTAGTTGTGCTGAAGTTGCTGCATTATAGACAACTGCCATACTTGAAACAACACTTTCTTTCGCAATAAATCCACTCATTAATGAAATAACTGATTGCCAGTTACCAAATCCTAGCGGTTTAAATATCCAAGCAATTGTTTGTCCAATTCCACCAAGAATACTTAATTCTGGATTATCTACCATTTGTAATGAAAAACTAAAACTAGTTAGAAACCAAAGGAGTACTGTCATCGAGAAGATAATTGTACCTGCTTTAATTAAGAACCCTTTTGCTTTTTCCCACATATGCATCATTGTATTTTTGAAAGATGGAAAACGATAAGGCGGAAGTTCCAAGATAAATGTAGAACCATCACCTTTAAATATTGTTTTTCGCAAGAGTAATCCACAAATAATCGCTACAACAATACCCAATACATACATACCAAATATTGCGACATTAGCATTATTAGGAAAGAATATCCCCGCAAATAATGCATAAATCGGTAGCCTTGCACCACATGACATAAATGGTGTTAGCAACATTGTCATCTTACGGTCTTTCTCATTTTCTAATACACGAGTTGCCATAACTGCTGGAACTGTACAACCAAATCCCATAAGCATTGGAATAAACGCTTTTCCATTTAATCCGATTTTTCTTAGCATTCTATCCATTAAGAATGCAGCACGTGACATATATCCACTATCTTCTAGAATTGATAGAAATAAGAATAACAACATAATTTGTGGCATAAATGATAAGACACTTCCAACACCACCAATAACTGTTTCCACAAGATTAATTGACCACCCACTGGCACCAAGTCCAACAAGTGAAACTGATAGCCAAGCACTGAAAGTTTCAATACCTAGTTCTACAAATCCTTGAAGCGTTGATCCTAGCCAACCAAATGTAATTGTAAAAATTCCAAACAAGATAACAAAAAACATCGGTATCCCTAAATATTTATGAGTTAAAAGACTATCAATTCGATCTGAAGCTGATTTCATTTCAGATACACATGGTTTACATAGACTCATTGAAACAATACGTTCTATTTCAGCATAACGTGTATCTGCAACCGCCATATCAATATCTCTTTGGTTTTTAATTACGCAAAAATCTTTTTGAATATCTTCTAGTGCTTTATATTGTTCTGGTGTAAAATCAAATTCCTTTTTTATTAATTCGTCATTTTCTAGTAATTTAAACGCATAGAACTTTTCATGAGTTCCATCATGTTTCTTTTCTTGAATCAGTGAAATAATTCTTTTCAATATTTCTTCTGTTTGAACATCATAAGTAAATGTTGAAGAATTTGTATTATGAATAAGACTATGAATTAATTCATCCATACCTTGACCATTTCTTGCACTAATTGGTACTACTGGTGTATTAAGTTCACGCGATAACTGTTCAATATTTAACTCAATATCTTTTTGAATTAATTCATCCATCATGTTAACCGCAATAACCATAGGAAGTCCTAATTCTTTAAGTTGCATACTTAAATATAAGTTTCTTTCAAGGTTAGTACCATCAACAATATTAATTATCAAGTCTGGATGTTCATCCATAATATAATCACGTGATACTACTTCTTCCATGCTATAGGGCGACATACTATATATTCCTGGCAAATCTACCAGTGTAATTTCATGTTCCTCATAGGTAAATACGCCTACTTTTTTCTCAATCGTTACTCCTGGCCAATTTCCTACATGTTGTTTCGAACCAGTTAGTTGATTGAATAAGGTCGTTTTCCCACTATTTGGATTTCCTACTAAAGCGACTGTTTGTTTTATCATATTGTTTCCACCTTAATCTTTTTGGCTTCATCTTTTCGCAATGATAATTCATAACCACGCAAATGAATTTCAATTGGATCTCCCATTGGAGCTACTTTCTTTACTCTAATAACCGTATTCGTAGTAATTCCCATATCAATTAAGCGTTTACGTATTGAAGATTCCCCTTCAATTGATATTACTTTTACATGTTGATTAATTGCACAGTCAAATAGTGTCATAAATACCTCCCATAAACCCTAAAGTTAGTTTAGACTAACCATATAGTAAAATCAAGTCATTTTTTAAATAAACATTAAAAAAACTATCATTTATCATGATAGTTTAATTTGATTCTACTTTTTTATTCATTTTTTTAATTTGATGATAAATTGAAATATATTGTGTTATCCATATAAATAGGTAAATCGCAAAGAAGATTCCAAAGTAGATAAATATCGATTTAAAATTGTGATCCATCCAATAACATAAATAAGCTACCGGAAATGTTACTAGTGAAGTTACCGCAAGATGACTAATTGTTTGTTTTGTCAAACTCCAGCGATCTAACTCAAAGATTAAACTAGCCATTCCTAATGTTGCCCCATACACAATGGATAATAGTGTTTGTACAACCACTGCATTTAGCTGACCACCCATTGACATTATCATTTCTAAAGTCACTGGATAATACATTCCATCATTTATTGTTAATGATATAAATAGAGGAATAATAAAACTTAAACTTATTCCGCCCAATGAACCAATTATCGCATAAATCAAACATTTCTTTTTCATTTTATACACCTAGCACTTTCCTTATTGTAGAAACATATCTTCGTGAAACAAAAGTTGATACACCGTTTTTTAGAACTACATGAATCGTTCCAGTAATACTAAAATCGAATTTTTTTACCATACTTAGATTAATTAATTCAGATTGCGATATTCTAATAAATCGGTTTCTATTTAATTTTTCTTCACATTCATAGATTCGATAGCGTAGTTTATATTCTCCATCTTTAGTTTCCGCCAGTATTTTGTTATTTGAAGTATAGATTCTTATTATATCAATTGGTTCTAGAATAACTGCTTCATCTTCAATAAATCCCACTAATGTTTTTAATGATTCCTTTTCTAATTTGCGTACTATGTCATTGACTTCATCATCAATTTCTTTTGCCGTAATTTGCACTTCTACTTCTTCGCAATCACTATCTATATTTAATTTAAGTTTCATATCCACACCTCTTGTTAGCCCTAGTATATGAAATTCTTCTTTTAATTACTATCTAAAATTAGTATTCGGTTATTTTGCCTTAGCATTCGGCTTAAAGATGATAGTAACGTACTTGCAATTTATTGAGAAACATACGGTCATGACTTATTACAATAATTGTCCCCGCAAAGTTAAGCAACACTTCCTCAATGATTTCGCAACTCAAAATATCTAAATGGTTAGTAGGTTCATCTAAGACAATACAGTTACAGCCCTTCAACATGATTTCGAGTAGTTTTAATCGCACTTGTTCCCCACCACTAAAACTAGAAATATAGCGATACATATCTACATGATAAAAACCAAATCGAGCTAAATAACTACGTGCCTTTTCTTCCTCAAGCTCACATACACGAGTAAAATAAGCCAATAAGCGTTCTTTATCATTATCAAATCGTAATATTTGCGGAAGATAACCAACATCTACAGAAGGTCCAAATTCAATACTCCCTTCTAATGGTTCTATTTCATGCAACAGTGTTTTAAGTAGCGTTGTTTTCCCTTTACCATTTGGCGCAACAATCGCAAAACGTTCTTTTCTTTGAACAATGAAATTCAAAAGAGTAGATAGTGGATTATCATAACCTATCACAAGGTCTTTAGCTACCACGACATCCTTGCTTCCAACTTGTGTACTCTTTATTTTAAAGTCTAATTGATTACGAATTTCAATCGGCTTTGGTAACTTTTCTATTCGTTCTAGTTTCTTTTCTAATGCTTTGGCACGTTTAAATAAATCTTCGTTATCAGATTCATTTCCCCATTGACGATATCTTCTTATTGCCAATTTAATTTTTGAAATTTCTTTCTGTTGTTCATTATAATCCAATACCAAACGCAGATAACGATCGTGCCTTTGTTCACGGTAGCTATCATAGCTACCATAATAAGTAACAACTTGACCATCTTCTATTTCATAGAACACAGAAACAACATTCATCAAAAACTGCCGATCATGCGAAACAATGATAAGAGTTTTATTTATTGAACGACAATAACTTTCTAACCATTCTATTCCATCCATATCTAAATGGTTTGTCGGTTCATCTAAACATAAAACCTCATAGTTTTGAAGCAATAATTGAACTAAAACAATTCGTGTTTTTTGTCCTCCACTCAATGTATCAAAAGATTGTTCAAGCGCATCAAAAATTCCCAATCCCTTTGCATAGGCTTCTAGTGAATTTTCTAATTCATAACCACCTGCATGTTCAAACTTATCTAATGTCTTTGAATATTGATTCATGACCTCTTCAAATGTATCTAAGTTACTCATTTGTGACTCAAGTTCTTTAAGTTTTGATGATGCCGCAAGATAATCAGAAAATGTCGACATGATAAATTCTCTACTTGTTCCTGTAAAATGTGGGAATATTTGCATCATGTACCCCACTGTCATTTCCCTAGGAATGAAAACTTCACCTTCTTGATAATCTTCAACACCTGATATTATTTTTAATAGTGTTGTTTTTCCACAACCATTTTCTCCAACAATTGCAGACTTACTTCCTTTGATAATTTCAAGTGAAAGATCATTTAAAACAACTTCACCTGTGTATGTTTTTAATAAATTATTAATTTGTATTTTCATATTTTCCTCCATTGTATTTTTGAAGGAATTGCATAAAAAAAGCTTAGCAATAAAACCAAGCAGTGTTTTTAACGATAGCTACAGTTTCATTTATTCCTTCTATTTTAGACAGACTCGTCCCTTGTATAATGGAAGGTTTTTAAATGTGATTGTACGACAAAAAGATACAAACTTATGCACAATATTTTCAATCATTTGTTTTTTGTCAATACATAGTAACATCGTCTTTCACCACCTTTAACGATATTTTAATTATAGCCAAATAGTATTGAATAAGTCAATCTCATAATAAATAAAGAATTTAAAAAGCAAACGAAATTAATAACGCTTGCTTCATTTGTATACTATTAGATGACTTCGGTAGGTTCAACATTAACATCTACACTATCTTTATTTCCATTTACCAATGTACGATAGAAATTCGCCTGTGCTGCGCCAATATACGGTCCAACATAAAGCAATGCAATTCCTAGTGTGATAATGCAAAGAATGAACCACCCAAAGAAAGATAAATGCATACAGAATAAATCCAATTTATTGCCATACATCATCTCTTTACTTTTGGTAATTGCATCAATGGGTGATATAGTTGGATCTTCCGCTAAAATATAGAAGGTCATTGAATATGAATATATTTTTATGATTCCTGGAATAATTAATAAAAATGACCAAAGTGTTACAAAGATAACCATGCACAAGTTAGCTACGATAATTCGTCCATAATCATTAAATCCTGCAAGCACATCACTTACCTGAATTTCTTTTCGGTCAATAATACTTAAGTAAATAAGAATAAATCCTAGTTCGAGTGCTGGTAAAATTAAAAAGAAATACAATTGTTCAAACGGTGACCCAATTCTATTTAAAGCATAAGAAACAATTCCAGTGAGTAAAGTGCATGTTGCCAATACTCCCATGTTATTCTTAATTTGAGCTTTTGCTCTTTGCATAATTAGTCTAATATCCATATTGTTCACCCTAAACAAAATTTCCTTGAATTTATTCTACCACGGATTTAATTAACTACATAGTTCACTATGAATAATCTACACCCTATTATTCATACGTTTATCAAAAAATTAAAAAAACTAGCTCAATTAATAAACTAGTTTTCCATAATAATTTTTGATATAAACCATTGTTCTTGAAACCATGTTTCCTTCTCTATTTCTTCTTTTGTAAATTTCTTTCCCTTAGGCGCAACAACCCATTTTTCTTCTACATCATCTTTACGGTGAATAATCGCAATTACTTCACCCTCAAAAGAATCAACTGGCTCATTAACACCTAGGATATACACGTCTTGAAATTCACCATCACCAGCCATAATGCCTTCTACATATCCATAATTAATTGGATAAATAAATGCATACACTGGATGTTCACTTCCAAGTGGACGATCAACCGTTACTTTTACTAAATCTCCTATCATCTTCTTCTCCTATAAGAAAATACTTATTAATCCCGCAAACATTGATAAAACCATGCAGAATATAACAAATAACAATGTATACTTTACGACTTTTTTACTCATTCCTTACCCACCTTTTTCATCATAACTGTATCAAGAATTCTAAAATATTCAACTTCTAAATTAAATTTTGTGCCTGGATGGGTAGCCCAAACTTGTGATATTCCAATCAAAACGCAAAAAGCGGCATGCATCAAATTCTTTGGATCTCCCATATTTTCAATCTCGCCACGTTCTTGTGCTTTCTTAATAAATCCCATTTGCATTTCTAAGAAAGGTCTTTCTTCATTAAAATCTTCGCGTTCTTTTTGTTCATCAAAAGATACTGTCAAACGAGCAACTAATATCTTCTTCACTATATCTTTACCACATGATTCAAAGTGACGTACGCGTTTCTTAAGTATTTCACAATATTGTTCATATGGACTATCAATCATCATTATCTTTGCAGCTTCATCAGAAGATAATTCTTCTGGTAAGGTCATAACAGTTTTAAGTAACCCCTCTTTAGATGCAAAATAGTAGTAGAAGGTATGCTTCGATATTCCACTCTCTTCACAGATGTCATGAATCGTTACATTATCAAAACCGCGCTCTTTAAAGAGCTTCAATGCGATTTTGCGAATTTTGATTTTAGTGCTATTATCCGGTCTCATCGTGCTTACCTCTAAACGCAATATACCACAAACGTATAACTTGCGCAACATTTAAATATAAACTCGTTTACATTTTTATATTACCGTGGTAATATAATCTCACTCTAAGGAAAGGAGTGTAACATGTTTAAATTATTATTAAAATATTGTAAACCTTACATTCTATCAATACTTTGCATACTTGCATTGGTATTTGGACAAGTTCAAGCAGAATTAGCTTTGCCTGATTACATGTCTAAAATCGTTACCGATGGTATACAATTTGGCGGTATTGTAAGTAGTGCACCAGATATTATGAGTGAAGATACTATGAATAAAGTTCTTCTTTTATCAAATAAAGAAGATAAGGCAGTTATTCAATCTTCTTACACTCTAGTATCTAAAAGTGATGAAGCCGTACTTAAAGAGTATCCATCACTTAATGTCGATCAATTTTATGTATTAAATAAAAATGACCGTTCAAAAGTAGAAAAAGTCATCGCAAAGCCTTTACTTCTTATTCGTTCATTATCAAGTGAAGAAGTTATTAAAAAAATGAATTTGCCTGCAGGCATTGATATTTGGCAAGCAATACAAGCTAACCCAGAAATGCTTGCTACAATGGAATCAAAAATTGACCAAGGTCTCGCAAGTTATTCTGAAGAGAATATGCAAAGTGCTGCGAAAGTAATGGTTAAACAAGAATATCAAGCATTGGGCATTAATACTGACTCGATTCAATCTAACTATATCTTTAAAGAAGGAATGATTATGTTGGTAATCGCCTTAATCGGTGCAGTGTTTGCTATTGCTGGTGCTTTCTTATCAAGTAAGACAGCTGCAAAAGTTGCTCGTGATACCCGTAAAGATGTTTTCACAAAAGTTGAATCCTTCTCAAGTAATGAGTTTGGTAAATTCTCAACATCATCATTAATTACTCGTACAACAAATGATATTCAACAAATACAACAAGTATTTACTATGATGCTTCGTATTGTTTTATACGCTCCTATTATGGGAATTGGAGCTTTATTAAAAGTTGTTCAATATCCTAGTATGCTTTGGATTCTAGGACTCGTTATCGGAATTATCATGGTTGTGTTAATCACAACATTCACAATTACTCTTCCTAAATTTAAAATCATCCAAAAATTGGTTGACCGCTTAAATTTAGTTATGCGTGAATTCCTTGACGGTATGCTTGTCATTCGTGCTTTCAACACACAAAAACATGAAGAAAAACGTTTTGAAAAAGCTAATACTGACATCACAAAAGTAAATCTATTTGTTAACCGTACAATGGCAAGTGTAATGCCAGTTATGAACTTTATCATGAGTTCAGTTATGGTTCTAATCGTTTGGGTTGCCGCAAAACAAATCGATATTGGAACAATGGATATTGGTTCAATGATGGCCTTCTTACAATATACAATGCAAGTATTGATGAGTTTCATTATGGTATCTATGATTGCAATCATGCTACCTCGTTCATCTGTATCTGCTGTTCGTATCCTTGAAGTACTTAACACAAAACCAACAATACATGATCCAAAAAATCCAAAACCAGTTCCATCAACAAACGAAGAGATTTGCTTCAATCATGTTTATTTCAAATATCCTCGTGCAGAAGAATATGTGTTAAAAGATATTAGTTTCTCTGCAAATCCTGGTGAAACAGTCGCATTCATTGGAAGTACTGGATCAGGTAAATCAACATTAATCAATTTACTTCCTCGTTTCTTTGATGTTACTGAGGGTGAAATTACTTATGGTGGTATAAACATTAAAGACTTCAAGCAACATGACTTACGTGATCGTATTGGTTATGTTCCTCAAAAAGGAGTTTTATTCTCTGGTGATATTGAATCAAACTTAAGATACGCTGATGAAAATGCTAGTGAAGAAATGATTCAAACCGCTATTGATATTTCACAATCAAAAGAATTTATCAATAGTAAACCAGAAGGCCTTCAAACACCAATTTCTCAAGGTGGTACAAATGTTTCTGGTGGTCAAAAACAACGTTTATCTATTGCACGTGCTATTACGAAAAATCCAAGCATCTATGTGTTTGATGATTCATTCTCAGCACTTGACTATAAAACAGATTCAAATTTACGTGCTGCATTAGGTCACTTTACCGCAAAAACAAAAAGCACCGTATTCATTGTTGCACAACGTATTAGCACAATTTTAAATGCTAATAAAATCATTGTATTAGACCAAGGACAAGTTGTTGGTATTGGTACACATAGTGAATTATTAAAAACATGTGAAGTTTATAAAGAAATTGCATATTCTCAATTAAGTAAGGAGGAACTAGAACATGGCAGACAATAAAACAGCTGTTCCTCAAAGAAAAGGTCCAATGGGAGGACCTGGTGGTCCTGGTGCAATGATGGGTAGTGGTGAAAAAGCTAAAGACTTTAACAAAACAATGTCTACCTTTATTCAATACTTAAAACCTTTCTATGTACCTATCTTCGCCGTTCTCTTCTTCGCAGTTGGTAGTACAATATTTACAATTCTTGGACCTAAAATATTAGGTAACGCTACAAATGAACTTGCGACTGGATTAATGAGTAAGTTTACAGGTGGTGCTGGGATTGATTATGCAGCTATTGGAAAAATACTATTATTTCTATTAGGAATTTATGTATTGAGTGCATTATTATCTTATGCTCAACATTGGATTATGTCAGGCATTACTCAAAAAGTATCTTTCAATCTTCGTAAAGAATTATCTGAAAAGATTGATCGTATGCCCCTTAAATATTTTGATACTAAAACACATGGTGAAATTTTATCGAGAGTCACAAATGATATTGATACAATCTCACAAAGTTTAAATCAATCTTTACAACAAGTATTAACATCAATGGTAACTATTGTGGGTATCTTAATAATGATGTTAACAATAAGTTGGGAAATGACTCTCATGGCATTAGTGGTTATTCCATTATCTGGAATAGCTGTTAGTACTGTGGTTAACCGTTCTCAAAAATTCTTCAAAGCTCAACAAACGATTCTTGGAAACGTAAATGGACATGTTGAAGAAATGTATTCAGGTCACTTAGTTATGAAAGCATTCAATGGTGAAGAACGATCTATCAATGAGTTCACAGTTCTTAACGACAATCTATTTAATGCTGGATGGAAAGCTCAATTCTTCTCAGGATTAATGATGCCCATCACAAGTTTTATTGGTAACTTAGGCTATGTTGGTGTTTGTATTCTTGGTGGATTCCTTGCAGTAAATGGACGTATTGATATCGGTAATATTCAAGCATTTATTCAATACGTAAGAAGTTTCAACCAACCTATTACTCAAACAGCTCAAATCATGAACGTACTACAATCTACTGCTGCTGCAGCTGAACGTGTATTTGAATTCTTAGATGAAAATGAAGAAATAGAAGAAACAAAAAATCCAATTTCAATTTATGCTGAAAATGGAAATCTTAAAATCAGAGGTGAAGTATCTTTCGAAAATGTTCACTTTGGATACAACCCTGATAAAATTATTATTAATGACTTCAGTGCTTTCGTTGGAGCTGGTAAACAAGTTGCTATCGTTGGTCCAACTGGTGCTGGTAAAACAACAATTGTAAAACTATTAATGAGATTCTATGAATTGAATAGTGGAACAATTTATGTTGATGGTCATGATATTAAAGAATACTCAAGAAATGACTTAAGAAGTTTATTTGGTATGGTTCTTCAAGATGCATGGTTATACAATGGTACAATCATGGAAAACATTCGTTATGGTAATTTACACGCAAGTGATGAAGATGTCGTCAAAGCTGCAGATGCTGCTTATGTTGATCACTTCATTCGTACACTTGAAGACGGTTATAATACTGAGATCAACGAGGAATCTACAAATATATCTCAAGGTCA
>NZ_JAVXGL010000063.1:0-11118 GCF_036657415.1 Anaerorhabdus sp.
TCCTACTAATACCACTACTTTTTTCATCGATAGAACTCCTTTTCAAGTCTTGAAGCATCTAGACAAATAAATGTTGGACGGCCATGTGGACAATGATATGGTTGTTCACAATTTTTTAGTTGTTCAACTACTTCTAGCATTTCTTCTTGGGTCAAAAAACGATTAAAACGAATTGAATGATGACAAGCCATCGTTGCAATTTTATCTTTGTGAATCTTATTCTTATTAATCTCTGTTTCATCTTTAAAGTTATCTAATAGATCCTGTAAGAAGACGCCTTCTTCTACATCTTTAAGCCACATTGGTATTTCTCTTACTATTAAACTATCTTGACCAAAAGCCTCAAACTCAATTCCAATTGCTTTGGTACATTCATTGATTTCATCAACACGACGAACCATATCACTAGATGCATGCAGCATATGTGGTACAAGACATGGATTCATAACATGTTTTGTATCATTCATTGTTTGTAAGAATTGCTCATAATGTACTCTTTCTTGAGCTGCATGTTGATCAATAATATAAAGTCCTTGATCACCTTCACAAAGAATATATTTACCATGTAGTTGACCAATCACACGAAGTTTTGGAAACTCGCGTTTAGGTAATGGTTCAATAACTTCAATCTTTTCCACGACAGGTTCAACATATACTGGTTCTTCAATTTTTCTTTCGATTGATTTATAATCCACTTTTTGTTCTTCAACAACTTGTTCAACAGGTTGAAATACTTCAACTTTCTTTGTTGGTGTTGGTTCTTCAAAAAAACTTTGGATAACTATTTTTTCTTCTTTTATTCTTTCTAATTTAACTTCCGGTGCTTGGATATGTGCATTCAATATTTTTGGTAAACTTTCTTTAATTAAATACTCTAATTGTTGTTCCTTAGATAAACGAACTTCCCACTTACTTGGATGAACATTCACATCCACAAGTTGACTATCCATTTTAATATCCAAAATAACAATTGGATATCGATCACTTGGAATATAATTTGCATAACTATCAATGATAGCTTTTTGAATACGGTATGGACGAACCATTCGCTCATTCAAGAATACACTTATTGCATTTCTTGTTGCCCGTGTAAATTGTGGGTGAATACATATTCCTTTTATCTTATAATCTGAATCACCATCATCAATAATCATGGCATTTTTTGCAATATCCTTACCATAAATTTGATAAACTACTTCCAATAAGTCACCTGAACCCGTTGTTCTAAATGACTCTTTACCATCGCTTATTAATGTAAAGGCAATTTCAGGATGTGATAATGCGAATTTTTGGATAACATCACTTATCAGTGAATTTTCATAAGAAACTGTTTTCAAATGTTTTAAGCGTGCAGGTGTCTTATAAAATAAACCAGTAATACGTATTGCGGTCCCTTGATTGCATGGAAATGGTTTCACACTAATGATATCACCATAGTGAATCTCAACTTTTGTAGATTCCTTACCATCATTAGTTTCTAAAACAACTTCTGATACTGATGAAATAGAAGGTAATGCTTCTCCTCTAAATCCTAATGTTTTAAT
Source organism: Anaerorhabdus sp. (assembly GCF_036657415.1). Lineage (NCBI taxonomy): Bacteria > Bacillati > Bacillota > Erysipelotrichia > Erysipelotrichales > Erysipelotrichaceae > Anaerorhabdus > Anaerorhabdus sp. Next base: position 1,545 of record NZ_JAVXGL010000063.1, read on the forward strand.
TGACCATAAATCTTGTGTCTTATGTATTTTACTCGTCGCATGACGTTTAAATGCCATTGTCGCATCTTCACTATCCATGCCTATACCATTATCAATTATTTCAATAGATTGTATTCCGCCCTGTGTGATAGATACTTCAATTCTTGTTGCCTTTGCATCAATTGAGTTTTCTACCAATTCCTTCACAATTCCCATCGGTCTTTCTACAACTTCTCCGGCCGCAATCATATTGGTTAATTGCATATCTAATGTTTGGATAACTCCCATGATAATCCCTCACAATCTATTACCCTATTAGTTTATCATTTTTAGTCCTCTTTTTGTATTATGTAGAAAAAGAAAAAAACCGTCTGGTTTTCTTCTTTGTTATTTATGTAAGTGATTGTACTATTTCCTCCGTCAGAATTATCGCTTTATCTTGTGGTAATGTTCTAACAGATACGGTTATCTTTCTCTCTAATAGCTTTTTTATGATTGTAATATCCTCAACAGTAAAAGATGCTTTTTCGTTTAGTTCCTTACAATTAGGTCGTGGTCTTAAGCCCCCAATATTGATTTTATTAAGGCTTTTGTGTTCATCCATGATCTTTTTTGCATCAAATAAATTTCCAACAATCAGCAATACATTTTCCTCTGAGGTAATATGATTTTTGGCACTTTCTTTTCCACTTTCAATATCTTCAATTTCTAATAAAACATCTCTAGGCTTCGCTAACCCTAAAATCATTTTTGTAAATTCATCTTCAGATGCTTCATTATTTAAGACAACAATTCTATCTAACTTTAAATACTCTGACCAATAGAATGCAATTCTTCCGTGAAGCAACCGATCATCAACAATAACTAATTTAATCATTTTCTTTCCTGTTCAATAAATCATTTACAAAAACATTTTCTTTCCTAGATTCTTCTAAAATCATCCGGAGATGTTCTTCGCTTGTATCATTTGAAAAAATGAGTTCTAACAGAAAAGCAATATTTACTCCCGAGAAAAGTTTAAACCGATATTTTTTAAGTAGATTCATTGCACATGCATTTACACTTCCACCTAATAGATCAGTTACCACAATCAGTTCTTCACCTTCATTATCGCGAATAAATTTTTCTAATCTTTCTTCGTATGTATTATCAAAAATCATAAAATCTACATCTTCTAAATTCTCTTTAAAAAATTTTAATATATTGAAAACAGATTCTGCATAGTTCGCATGTCCAGCAATATATATTTTCATTTAAATCCCCTCCTTCTTCAGAATTTGTTCTTCAAAATCATCAAATTTACTAATCTTTGATAGTGAATTTGACACATGATCTCTAAATAGACTATCTTCTAAAAATAAATAACAGTTAAATAGTTTTTGTAAATTATCATTAATATTCACAAAGACTACAATTTGTGCCCATTGCTTGTTCCAAATTATTGGTTTTTTCATTAAACCTACAAAAACAAAATTTCCTTGAACTGGTTTTGTAACATGCAGAAATACTACATTCTTAAGTGTTTCGTGACTAATAATATGTTCACTTTCCCAAAATAAATTAACAAGTTCTGGCATGTTCAATTTCTTACTTATTTCTTGAAATATTTCATCTCTCGCTGTACCTTTCAAACCCGATGCAAATGTTTCCTCGCTAAAATAATCATGAACTCTATTATAAGAAATCTTATCACTTCTTATAATCTTTTCTATTTCAGGAACATAAGAAATATCGTTATTTAAATAGTAATACGAATTATTAATTTTCTTTTCTAGAGGTACTGTACTTAGAATATAATCATATTGACTTAGTTTCTTTGTTTCAAGTGACAAGACATCGCATATTTCAATATCGTTGCTTATTTGCAATGAACTCTCATTCACTTCATTAATTAGTGTTATTGTTTCTGGCCTGCCACGTCCACAAACAAGAAGTATTTTTTCTTTGTACTTTTTATTAAAATCAAACAATAAGTTTGTATATAAAACTAAATATGCAAACTCATTTCGATTCATGCGTACATCAAAGTTTTTTTCAATAATTTCACAAAGAATCACCGTTATATGCGTTGAACATAAATACTTACTCAATATCTCATTTATTTGTGGATTTCGCATTACTAGTCCGGAGTTTAATCGACTTGCCATTGCTGGCAAATGAAGTCGTAAATATTCTTCATAGAGTTGTTTATTCTTTACAATATAATTGTAATTATGTTGTAATGTATAATAAATTTGGTAAAATGTTTTCTCACCTAATTCAATATCTTCACGTTTTAATTCATCTATTTCTGCAATATGTTTACTTTTAAAATGTAACCCAAAATAACAAATTTCTGTATCAGGTAATAGAATATTAAAATAATGTTCTATTTTTTCAATTAATTGTTTCGCAGCAACAAACTCTTTACTTTCTTTATCAAAATCTTGTAAGCACATACTATCTTGTTTAATATACCCATAGAATTTCCATCTTCGGATAGCGACCAATATGTGAATAACAAAATTTTGAAATGATAAATCTGCCATCTTAATATTCAATTTCTCATTAATTTCACTTAGAGTATTACTAATGAAATCTATTTCTACTTGATTAGTATCACTTACAAACATTGCATTATCTGCGGCGAAATATCCAGTTGATACATTTGAATGAAAAAAATATTCAGCTATACATAAACGTTTAGCCATTTCATCACCAACTAATAAAATTCCATAGTTTGGACGAGTAATTATATCTAAATTATAGTCTTTAAAAATTTCTCTTACTTCTTTCATATCAGCTGTGAGAGTAGTTCTGCTAATATATAGTTCTTCCATCAAGTCTTCTAACGTTAAATAGTAATCAACAGTCAGCATCTTTTTGATTATGTAATTAACACGTTCATATCTGTATTTTGGTATTTCTTCAACTTTTTTCACTCCACTATTTTTCATATCTTGAAGCAATTGATTATATAGTAAGTAATTTTTTATATTTATAGAATATCCCACTCCTGTTTTAGACATAATTTCCATTTCAAATTCTTTTAGAAATTCATTTAATTCAACGATATCTTTTTTTATTGTTCTTGTGGAAACATTCGCAAGTGCTGATAACTGTACACTTGTCACATATTCTTCATTATGCAACAAACAGTTTAATATGCTATTTAATCTATTACTTAAATACTTCATCTTGCCTCCTATCTTTAAAGCTTGGTGCACATTTGCACCAAGCTTCTATAATTTGTAATCTTTAAAATATGTTTTCTTTCCATCAGGTATTAAGCGTAATTCAACTTCATAACCTTTATTCACTAACCCATTGCAGATATCAATATCAGCACGACTTACTGCAATTGCACCAATTAGATTTTCTACAGTATCATCTTTTTTGCGAAGCCCACCAAGGTTTAGCGATTTAATTCCTGGCACTTCCTCTAAAATATTTGCCGCGTCCAAAATATTATTAGTCACAATCATCACATTTACTGAATCTGTTAAATGTTTTTTTATTTCTTCAATTGAATCGACTATGTTAGCACAAATTAGTTTTGTTCCTCGTGGTTTTGCGATATCCAGTGTCATGATTTGAAAATCATCTTTTGCAATCTTATCATTTGCCAAAATTATTAAGCTAATTGAAAGTTGCTTCGTCCAAGAGAATGCTACTGCTCCATGAATTAATCGATCATCTACTCTTAAAAGTTTTATCATTGATACACCCTCCTAAATTCCTAATTCTTTTCCTGTTTTAGGTGATTTATAACCTAACATATCATTCATTTCTTTTCTGGCAGCATCCATTGGATTTGTCCATTTATCTCTATCTTTACTTGAAATAATTTGGAAAGGAATGCAAGAAATTAATGAATTAAAATACTCTGGAACATTATGCTTAATCGTTAGAACTCGTTTATCATCTATTTCTCGATCAGTAATAAAGAACACTCGATTTGTCAATTTATGAACACCTTCATAAATTTGCATTGAACGATCAGATGGTTTTCCTTTGCCGTCAATAATTATTACTGTACGATCTGGGTTTGTTTCGATCGCTGGCCCATGTAAAAATTCTTCCATTTCATAAGCGGTCGCTGCATGCCCTGTTGTCTCAGCTATTTTTAATGCACCTTCTAATGCAGCACCATGGCATGTTCCATAACCAATTATTTGTACTCGTTTTAAATCTGTTAATTCTTCTTCATTATCTTCATACCACTTCGTCGCAACCTCAACCATTTTATCCATTTCATATGAAGTACAAATCATTTCTTCCTTGAACTGATTATACTCATCATTTGTAATGATATTTTTTCTCTTTGCTGCTTCAATTGCAAATAAATTTAAGAATGCTGTAAGTGTTGCGACACCTTTTGTGACAAACCCAATTTTTTCAATTCCCATTCCCCAATTGCATATTGTGTCTATATGGTCTTTCATTACGCTTTCTGTATTTCCAGTTAATCCCACTGCTGTTAAACCATTTTTTCGTGCTTTGTCTAATGCATCATTGGTATTTACGCTTCTACCACTTTGTCCGATTCCAAAAACAAATGTTTTCTCATCATATATATTTTCGTAATATTCAAATGTAAATGACGTTACAATATCAACTTTTACTTTTAAAACTTTTTCCATAAAAAATCGCGAGCAAAATGCGCCATTATATGATGATCCAGATGCAATAATAAGTATGCGATTAAAATCTTTTTCGCAATATTTATCCACTGCACTCTTTGTTAATTCGAGTGATTTATTTACATTATCTCGTACAAGTTGCCCACTTTCTTGAATGTATCCATACATTGTATCTTCCATATTTTTATTACTCCTTCTACTATAGGCAAATGGTGTTGGAAAAATCAACACCATTTGTCTGATTTATTTTTATAAAATACCTAAAACACTACAAACGATACCAATTACAAACATGCCCATCATTATTTTCAACATGCTGACTTGCTTTTTCAATAACCATGCAGTAATCCAAGTTATTGTCAAAGGAAGTAGTCCTGGCAATATCTCATTGAATAATTGTTGTAATGGCAAAGGTTCCATTGTACCAAGTTGGATTACTAATGGAGTAGATACGCTAACCATTGAACTAGTCATCGCACCAATTACCATCATCCCTAATATACCAAACGATAAAGTTAACTTATCCATTACATTTGATTTATATATCTTATTTACAAATTTGCTTCCTAAAGCATAGCTCTTCCACATTAACCACCATCTTGCTGCAAAATGCGGAACGTTATAAAGAATCAAGAAAACAAATGGCGCCATAATATTTCCTTGCAAACCAAGTTCTGCTGCTACACCAGCTGCAATTACTCGGAATGTTCCTTGAAATAATGAATCTCCAATCCCTGCTAATGGACCCATCAATGCCGCTTTTACAGCATTCACTGATGCAGGATCCATATCCTCACGGCTACTAATTTCTTCTTCCATTGCACAACTTATTCCAAATATCAATGTTGATACTTGTGGAGTTGTATTGAAGAATTCATAATGACGACGTAATGCTTTTGCTAAATCATTTTTATCAGGATATAACTCTCTTAAAGCTGGAATCATTGAATAACAATATCCTGACCCTTGATAATTTTGATAGTTAAATGATGCTTCTAATGTATGAGCACGTAAGTATACACCCATCAATGCCTTTTTAGATAGCTTCTTCGTACCGCGATCACTCATCTCGTCATCATCGGCCATCATATCTGGTTTTTCACCAAAGAAGAAGAATGCAATTATCGCTAAGCACCCACCTAAAATAGCAACTCCAGTATTGTTCATACCTAAATAAGAAGTTAACACAAATCCAATGAAATAAAATGCTCCCACTTCTTTTGTCCAAATCATATTCATCAACATAGCAAATCCAAGTGCTGGTAAAATTGATGTACCTACTTTTAAACCTGTATATATCCATTGTGGAATAAAATCAACAACAGATTGAACTACATTTGTACCTGCATAAATAGAAACGAATACTAGAATACACATTACGATAGAATATCCCCACCATAAGAACCAATGATAAATTTCAACCGTACGGTAATTTCCTTCATCACATGCTTTTTGCATCTTCATAATCCAATATTGCATGAAAACACGAACGAATGTTTTTAACATATTAAACAAAATACCAACTGGAACTGCAATTGTTAATGCTACAGCAGCATCTTGTCCAGTAAGTATAGCTAATCCACCACCTACGATAGTTGCGATACTTACATCCATCGATACAGATATACCAATGTTCATAACACCCATGAATGCTAATTCTAAAGTTGCACCGATGATGATCCCTTGTGTTAAATCGCCACAAATCAATCCAACAATTGGTCCTAATACGATTGGCTTACCAACAAACATGTATCCATTAATCATATCTGTTCTTGCCAACAAATAAACTAAACTTAATAATAACGCTTGTATTAACATTTTTTCACCCCTTTTCCTAATAAGTTATGTTAATAGCGATGTTTTAAATATATTTTTCACCTCCCATTTTTTCTTTTATAAAATCATTCACATAACACATTTGTTTATGAGACTCATTAATAATGTTGCGAATGTTTTCATCTAAATGCTCATCTTCATCAAGTTCCAAAATACTTAACACGCAATATGGATTAATACCTGCGATTATTTTAAATCGGCTTTCATTGTAGTTATTAATTACATATTGATTTACACTTCCACCTAAAATATCAGTGAAAATAATCCATGTTCCATTATCATCTTGTATTACTTGTTTGAATTTTTCGTTTATCGTCTCTTCATCGATATAAGCAAGAATTGCATAAATTTCTTTTTCATCACCTGCAAGTTGTTTTACAACTGAATACAATCCATCTGCATATTGTCCATGACTAGCAATTATATATTTCATAGTTATCACCTTTTCTACTCATAGTTTATTTTTCTTTTGACTTCATGAACACACATATAATTTCACTAACAATAGTGAAATTGAAAATCAACTCGTTAAATTTTTTAACCATACTCCCTTCTTTATTCGTATCATTGCTATATAACATTTGATTAAATACATTGATTCCACAGTCAAAAGCGTTGTATAAATATTCATTTTGAAAACATGAATGCATAAATATTGAATTGGAACTGTTATGCAAAGCATAAATAATGAATCCACAATTAGTATCGAAAAATTGTCTCCACCAGATCTAAAAATAAAATAGAACAATGAGTGCAATGTTGTAAAAGGAAACATTAATGCTATTATTCTTAAAATTCTTGTACCTGTTTTCAATGAAGCATCAGTCCCAGAATAAATTGAAGTAATTGAATAACTTGATAGGTACATAACAATTGCGAAAATCAATGAAACCATAATGCCAAATCGAAAACATTTGCTTGCACGCAATTTTGCATTATCAAATTCTTTTCTTCCTAAACTAGGTAGAACAAAGATATTTATTGTCATCCCTATTGAACCAAACAAGACTCGAAATAATTCATAGTATGTTAGCGCAATTGAATAACCCGCTAATGTTTCGCTGTTATAGGACCCATATTGTACATAGAGTAGTGAAAGTATGATTCCATATAAAAGTTCATTTAATCCAAGTGGTAACATTTTAGCCATTATTTTCTTTACCATTTGAAAATCATACTTAGCTTTTATTAATGATTTAATTGAGAATAGTGAAGTACTTGATTTCATTAAAACTAGATATAAGCATAATTCTATTAAACGCGATAGAATTAAACTCAACCCCGCGCCTACTATTCCTAAGTTAAAAGGAAAATACAAAAAAGCATAGTTTAAACTTATTTTGGCAAATACCACAACAAAATTGATTACCAAGGAGGTGCGAACTTGACCAATTGATCTCAATGAATTTGCTATACATTGTGACAACATATAAGGTAAAAGTGATAGTGCAACTAATCGCATGTATATTGCTCCAAATTCAATTACTCTTAAATCTTTAGTAAAAAGGCTAACAATGAAATCAGGAAGAAAAATTCCTATTATTATAAACGGAAGAAGCATTATTATCGAAACATCTATCGATATCTTAAACACTTTAATTATATTTTCTTTATCTTCTTTACCATGATACTGAGAAATAAAAACCGCACATGCTGCAATTAACCCCATAAACATACTGTTTGGAATTGTAAATGCTCTGTTAACAATCGTTATTCCCGAAATAAAAACATCTCCAAATCGTCCTGCCATGAAGTTATCTATAATATTAAGCACATTCATAATGCATTGTTGTAAAACAATTGGAACAAAAATTAACATAATTTGCTTATTGGAAATTTTATCTATATTCGTCATATGATTATCTCCCTTTGCGAATTATAGCTAATTACTTTAGCTTTTATAAAACAAAAAAATTCACTAATAATAGTGAATTCAATTTGTTAAAACAATTTATAAACTTTATCTTTTATTTCAATTAAATTATCAATATAGACATCAGCACCATCTTGATTGATACCATAGCGTGTATCAATTTTACAAATAACTTTCATTCCTGATTTCAATGCTGCTTCTATTCCAAATGTTGAGTCTTCCACCGCAATACATTCCTTTGAGGCAACTTGATACAAACTAGCCACATGATTATATATTTCAGGATTTGGTTTACTCTCTACAAAATCTTCACCACTAACAATATAATCAAGAAATTCTTCAATTTCTATTAATTTTACTATTTTTAAAATATGATCTAATGGTGATGATGATGCGATAGATATTGACCATCCTTCACTTTTCAACCAAGTTATGATTTCTTTAGCATTTTGATTTATAATCGCTTTATAGTTTACTGGTCTATCTTTAAAATAAATTCTTTTTTCTTCCGTGAATTCTTCTTTTATTTGATAGAATCCAGGAATTTCCTCTTTAAATAATTGAAATGTTTTCTCCCCTGTATTCCCCACCATTGAATCTAACAATTCTTCTGAGAAATCAAATTTTTTATACTGCAGAAATTCTCTTTGTCGTTCATAATATACAGGCTCAGAATCAATTAAAACGCCATCCATATCAAATATAATAATTTTTTTCATATTCATTCTCCCACTAATAAATTATCACTATTCTAACATTTAATATAGTCATAAAAATTCACTATTGATGGTGAACTCTAATATAAAGAAAAAGCCTCGATGGGCTTTCTCTTTAAGAATTAAAACTATAAGGGGATAGAATAACAACACAATTAGGGGGATTGTGTTCATGCAAGTCGTTATACTTGCATACATACTATAACAAATCACTATCAAAATAATTTGTGTTTATTATGGTAAATTATGGGTTGTTAATAACTAGGCAAAAGAAAAAACCCTTTTACGGGTTTCTTCTTTTTATATATAAGGGGATAGTATATTGTGACACAATTAGGGGGATTGTGTTCACCATGCAAGTTATTATCTCTTGCTTGACTATACTATACATAAACACTATCGTAATAATTTGTTTCAATTATGGAAAATTATGTTATTTAACTTTCTTGCGTTAATTCGAGGTTTTTCCAACGATTAGTTTTGACTATAAAATAAAAGTTCTCTTCTATCTGTTTTGTTGCGTAAAGGAATAAGTAATAAAAGCACTC
>NZ_JAVXGL010000064.1:0-11057 GCF_036657415.1 Anaerorhabdus sp.
AAATGATGTAGATACTTATCGTTTTGATAATAACAAAGTTATCGTTACTTTTAATAATGGTCAAATATATACGTACAATTGTATGAATTTTAACGTATTTAACAAAGTAGAGGAAATTGATTTAAAATCAAAGCTAATTCTGCACAATAATGTTGAGTTGGAAAAGTTAGAGAAAGTAAATATCTATGTAAATGATTGGGGTACTTATAAAATCAAGGTTTATTTTCTCGATGGAAAATTAAAAATATTTGATAGAAATTCTATCAAAATTGTAAGAAATATTCTTGCTAGTAAGAAGAATATGAAATATTTTGATTATTTTTATGAAATTTCAAAGAATACATTGATGATTTCTGAAAAGGATAAAAAAGGTGATTTCTACAAAAAACAATATGATTCAATTAGAAATGTTCGAGAAGATACACTGCTTGCTAAATATTTTATGAGAAAGACAACAAATTTAGATTCTAATAAAACTGTAATTTATCCTTTTGGAAATAATCTTAGTCAGATGGAAGCAGTTAATAATTCAATGAACTCAGATATAAGCATTATTGAAGGCCCTCCAGGAACAGGAAAAACATTTACTATTCTAAACATTATAGCAAATATAATGATGATGAATAAAACAGCATTAATTGTTTCCTACAATAACTTGGCTACAGAAAATATTTACGATAAAATGAAAGAAAGAAATCTTGAATTTTTTCTTTCAAAAATTGGAAATAATGATAATAGTCAAAAATTTATCGAAAAAGGTCAGGTTGATGTACCAAATTTAGAAAAATATGAACTAGATATCGAAACTGAAATAGAATACTATAAAGCAATAAGAGAATGCGAAAGTTTAACGAAGGAAATTTTATCGATTAAAAATGAAATAGGAAAATTTTATTTGCAGAGAGATGCATTAGAGGTTGAAAGTAAACATTTTGGAGACTATTTTGATACAACTAAATATGAAAATTTGAATTTATTTCGCACTAACACTAGAGTAAGTTCTTCAACTATATTTCGAATGTTAGATAAATGCGAGAAATTTGATCGTACATCTAAAGACATGACACTTTGGTTTAAATTAAAGAGTTATATTTATTATGGGGCAATTTGGAATACGATTGATAAAAAATCACCCAGTCAAATTTGTTCTTCACTTCAGAAAGAATTCTATAAAATTAAATTGAATGAAATTAACTTAGAAATCAAACGTTTAGACGATAGACTGAAAGAATTGCAACGGTCAAAAAAAGAAATTGAACTTATAGAAAAGTCCATGAGTTTATTTATGTCACACTTATATAAAAAATTTGGTGATTATAATAATGATAAAAAATTTATCAAAATTAACAAGAGAAATTCAGCTGACTTTTTTGATAGATATCCAATTGTATTAAGTTCAACTAGTTCAGCTAGATTATGCTGTTTCGAAAGAACATATGACTATTTAATTATTGATGAAGCGTCTCAAGTAGATTTGATGACAGGCGTTCTTGCACTTACATGTGCACATAATTTGATAATTGTAGGAGATTTGATGCAATTAGGTAATATTATAAAGTATGATGATATAAAGAAGTATACAGAAATATCTGATAAGTATGGTATTCCTTATGAATATCGACATGAAAACCAATGCCTTTTATCTTCAATAGTGAAAGTATTTCCTGAAGCACCACGAGTTATGTTAAAAGAACATTATCGATGTCATCCAAAAATCATTAATTTTTGTAATGAAAAATTTTACAATAACCAACTTATTGTTATGACTGAGATTGACGAGAAAATAAATGGAAGACAGCAGGTAATCAATGATGTATTAGATGTGCGAATTACAAAAAAGGGAAATCATGCGCGCGATAAATTTAATTTGCGTCAGATAAATGTCATAAAAAATGAAATTTTACCAAGTTTATTAAAGGTAAGTTCAATCGAGCAAATTGGTATCATTGCTCCTTACAACGAACAAGTATCAAAAATATCAGATGAATTAGTAAACTCTTTTGAAATTCTTACAGTTCATAAATTTCAGGGTAGAGAGAAGGATAATATTATTATCTCAACTGTAGATAATAGAATTAGTAAATTCACAGACAACCCAAATATGTTAAATGTGGCATTATCACGTGCAAGAAAAAGAGTTAAGTTAATTGTTTCTAAAGATGAAGAATACAGAAATACAAACATCGGTGATTTTATAAGATATGTTCGTTATAACAATTGTGAAGTAAGTGAAAGTAATATTTATTCTGTTTTTGATCTTTTATATAAATGTAGAGAAAATGATAAAATTGAGTACTTAAAAGGAAAGAAATTAGTATCCAAATTTGATTCAGAAAATATTACATATAATTTGATTTTAGAAATCCTTCACCAATTCCCGGAGCTAGATGTTGAATTTGATGTTCGGTTAAATCGTATTTTTAGAAAATATAATAGATTAAATGAAGAAGAAAAACGATTCGTATTAAATGCAAATACACATGTTGATTTTTTATTTTATCGTAAAATTGATAAGTCTATTTTTTTGGCGCTAGAAGTAGATGGTTATAAATATCATAAAGAAGGTTCCGAGCAGCGCAAAAGAGATGAAATGAAAGATCGAATTTTTAAACACTATAATTTAAAAATTGTACGATTCTTAACAAATGATGAACTAAATGAAAATGTATTAACACGGGTTCTAAAAAATGTTTTTAGTTATAATAGTATAAATGAAAAGTATATTCTAGATGATAGAGAAAAGAAAGAAATTACAGAACTACTTGAAAATACAATAAAAGAAGAATTGAAAGATGAAAAAACAAAAGCTAAAGAAAAAGAGTTAAAGATATTAGATGCAAAGAATAGAGTAAAAAAACAAAAAGAATTGAAAAAAAATAGTTAAGATTTTTTTATGAAAGCCTTTACAAAAACTTAATTATAGTTTAATATATGTTTATGAAACGGGTTTCATGGTGACGGTATGGGAGATAAGAAGAACTATAGTATTAAAGAAATAGCTAGAATTGCGGATGTATCTCCAGCTACAGTATCACGGGTTATGAATAAAACAACATATGTTGATGATGATAAGAAGTCACGTGTGTTGGCTGCGATTGAACAAACTAGTTATGTCCCAAATAAAGTAGCACGATCATTATTTAAGAAATCTTCTAATATTATTGGATTTATTGTTCCTAATAGTGCCAATCCATTCTTTACAGAAATTGGACGATATATGGAACAAGTAGCATTTGAACGAGGGTATCATGTCATTTTCTGTAATAGTAGTGACGATTTAGACAAAGAAAATGAGTATGCTCGTAATCTTATTTCAATGAACACAGATGGTATTGTATTAATTACCAATAACACAAAAGCAAGGCAAGAAATTACCGTTCCAGTAATTACAATCGACCGTGAGTTTGAATATGAAAATGATTTTCTATCAGTATCAAGTGATCACTATTTAGGTGGAAAACTTGCGGTAGAGCATTTATATCAAAAAGGTTGTCGTAGGATTGCTTATGTTGGTGGTATTGATCGATTATCGAGTGCAGCGTTGAGACATCGTGCATATATGGATTTCTGTAAAGAACATGGTTTAGAGAATATTACCATTGATTGTCAATTTGATTTCAATGATGGCTTAGAAAAAACAGAATATTTATTAGAGCATTATTCTGAAATTGATGGAATTATTGCCGCGAATGATATTGTTGCGTTAGCGGTTTATAAAGTATTACGTCGGCATGAAATTGATGTTCCAAAACAAGTAAAACTTATTGGCTATGATAACATTCGTGAAAGTAGTAGAGTGACACCTGCATTAACAACAATTGCTCAACCAATTCAAGAGATTGCGGAAATCACTGCAAATAACATTATTGATATAATTGAAGGAAAAGAAATTGAATTTCGAAAAGTTGTATTATCAGTCAAATTAATAGAGAGAGAAACTACATAGGGGGTAATTATGATGAAAATTGGTGTTGTTGGAAGTATAAATATGGACTTAGTTGTGGTAACAGATCGTATTCCTCATAAAGGTGAAACATTGATTGGTAATGAACTTCAATATAATGCTGGAGGAAAAGGCTCTAATCAAGCTGTTGCGATTGCTCGTTTAGGTGGCGATGTTGTCATGTTTGGGAAAGTAGGCAACGACGATAATGGTAGAAAACTTACGACCATGATGAAAGAAAATGGTGTAAACACTGATTTCATTAAAATTGAAGAAAATGCGAATACTGGACTTGCAGTTATTACAGTAGGGGAAGGAGATAACACAATTGTAGTTCTCCCTGGTGCAAATAGTGCAGTAGATATTGATTATATTGAGAGTATAAAAAAAGAGTTATTAACTTGTGGACTTGTGGTACTACAACATGAGATACCGCTTGAAACGAATGAATATATTATTCGATTATGCAAAGAAAATGGAATTAAAACATTACTAAATCCTGCGCCAGCTGCAACTGTAAGTGAAGAAATTATAGATTTAGTTGATTTCCTTACACCAAATGAACACGAAGCAGTATTGTTATTTGAAAATGAAGACGTTGAACAAATAATGATGAAATATCCTGAAAAATTAATTGTGACTCAAGGAGAAAAAGGAATTTCTCTAGCAGTTAGCGAGGAAGAAATTGTCACAGTTCCTTCACGCAAGTCTAAGGTATTAGATACAACAGGAGCAGGGGATACATTTAATGGCGCTTTTGTATATGCCTATACAAGTGGAATGCCACTAAAACAAGCTTTACGTTTTGCGAATGTGGCAGCTGGATTATCAACTGAAAAAGCCGGCGCACAAAATGGAATGCCAACCAAAGAAATGGTATTGAAAGAATTAGGAGACTAATAAAGTGAAAAAGAACGGAATATTAAATAGTGAGATTTCAAAGGTACTATCAGATATGGGGCACACAGATTATATCTGTATTGGTGATTGTGGTTTACCCGTTCCTGAAGGTGTAAAGAAGATAGATTTAGCACTAAAAATAGGAACACCTTCATTTATTGAAGTTTTAGAAGAAATAAAAAAAGACATGGTTATTGAAAAAATAATACTAGCAGATGAAATAAAAGAAAAAAATAAAACAATGTTAACTAATATTTCGTTAATTTTGCCTACTCAAGAAACCGATTTCATGAGTCATGAAGATTTCAAAAAAATGCTTAAAAATGCAAAAGCAGTAATTCGTACAGGAGAAGCTACACCATATTCAAACATAATTTTAATATCAGGAGTAAGTTTCTAAAACATGAAAAGGGGTGATTTCATTGAAGGTTGAAATGAGAGGAATAGATAAAACATTTGGTAAAGCCCAAGTTCTTAAAAATGCCTGTTTTAAATTAGAGGATGGAGAAATCCATGCATTGATGGGTGAAAATGGGGCAGGTAAATCTACACTGATGAAGATACTTACAGGTGTCTATACAAAAGATGCAGGTGAGGTTTTGGTTGATAATCAAATGGTTAATTATAAACATCCAAAAGAAGCAGAAGAAGCTGGTATTGTATTCATTCATCAAGAATTGAATGTCATTCCAGATTTAACAGTAGAAGAGAATATGTTCCTAGGAAAAGAAATTGTAAAACATGGGGTTGTCAATAAAAGAGCAATGAAGCAAAAATCACGAACAGTACTTAACCAACTTGGTGTCGATATAGAACCAACTGAAGTTTTGGGAAAGCTATCAGTGGGTAAACAACAAATGGTAGAAATCGCAAAAGCTCTTATGGTAGATGCGAAAGTACTTATTATGGATGAGCCAACAGCAGCACTTACATTAAACGAAACTGAGAAACTCTTTGATGTTATTCGTACATTGAAAAAAAATGGTGTATCTATCGTTTATATTTCTCATCGTATGGAAGAAATATTTGAGTTATGTGATCAAATAACAATTTTAAGAGATGGTGAATATGTTGGTGATAAAAAAATAGCTGAGACAAGTATGAATGAGATTGTGAAAATGATGATTGGTAGAGAAATTGGTGATCGTTTTCCTAAGATTGATAAAGAACTTGGTGACACTGTATTAGCGGTGGAAAACTTAAATAAAAAAGATTTGATTAAGAATGTTTCATTCTCAGTACATGCAGGTGAAATATTAGGTGTCTCTGGACTCATGGGTGCAGGTCGTACTGAGATTATGCATGCTATATTTGGAAATCTTAAATTAGATAACGGTACTATTTACTTAGAAGGTAAAAAAGTGAATATTAAAAATCCACTTCAAGCAAAGAAATTAGGAATAGGGTTTATTACTGAAGATAGAAAAACAGAAGGTTTAATGTTACCTTTCTCTATTCGTGAAAATATTGCAATTGCGAATTTAGAGGCACTGTCTAATCCATTAGGAGTTATCTACGCAGGAAAAGAAAAAGCGATGTGCGAAGCAGAATCTAAAAACTTTAGGGTGCGTAGTACTGGTATTGAACAAGCAGTGGGCTCATTGTCAGGCGGTAATCAACAAAAAGTTGTTTTCGCAAAGTGGGTTGCGACAAAACCAAAACTATTAATTTTAGATGAACCTACAAGAGGTGTCGATATTGGCGCTAAAAAAGAGATATACATGATTATGAATGAACTTACCAAACAGGGTGTTGCGATTATCATGGTCTCTTCTGAACTTCCTGAAATTATTGGCATGAGTGATCGTGTACTCGTTATTCATGAAGGTGAAGCAGCAGGAATACTTAGTAAAGAACAAGCAACAGAAGAAAATATTATGACTCTTGCAACAGGGGGTAAATTGTCATGAAACAATTGAAAAAAATCAAATTTCAAGAATTCGGATCGTTAATTGCATTATTCTTATTAGTTATCGTTATTAGTTTTATTAGTAAAGATTTTAGAACAATTGATAACTTCTTATCATTATTAAGACAGTCTTCAATCAATGGATTAATTGCATTTGGAATGACATTAGTTATTCTTACAGGTGGTATTGATTTATCGGTTGGATCAGTCTTAGCCTTTACAGCAGCGATTGCTGCAAAGCTTATTGTATCAGGAGTATCTTCACCTATTGCCATGTTAATTGCATTAATTATAGGTGTTTTATTAGGATTACTTACAGGACTAATGATTACGAAAGGAAGATTACAACCCTTTATTGCAACATTGATTTCAATGACTGTGTTTAGAGGAGCAACAATGATTTTCTCTAAAGGTAAACCAATATCTGGTTTAGTTGGAAATGATGCTTTTAGTAACTCATTCTTAAGTTTCATTGGTAAAGGAAGTGTATTAGGAATTCCAACCCCAGTGTGGATACTCGTTATATCATTTATACTTGTCTACTTCCTTTTGCATAATACAACATTTGGTAGAAAAGTTTATTCAGTAGGGAGCAATGCTAAAGCTGCAGCACTTGCAGGTATTAATATTACAAAAACAAAGTTAATGGTTTATGCATTTTCGGGATTCTTCGCATCATTAGCAGGAATGATTTTATTATCAAGACTAGGTTCGGCACAACCAACATTGGGTAGTGGTTATGAACTTGATGCTATTGCAGCTGTTGCACTGGGTGGTACTAGCTTGAGTGGTGGACGTGGAAAAATATTTGGAACATTAATTGGTATTCTTATTATTGCAGTATTAAACAATGGATTAAATATCATTGGTGTTACATCGTATTATCAAGATGTAATAAAAGGAGCAGTTATTTTAATTGCAGTCTTATCCGATAAGGAAAGATAGAAGCAATTCTAATAAGAAAAGGAGAAAGAAAAAATGAAAAAAGTATTATCGTTTTTAGTAACACTACTACTTGTAGTAGGACTAGCTGGATGTTCTACAGGAGAAACACCAGCAAAAACCGCAACACCTGCAACAGGTGGAAACACAGATCCAGCAAAGATGGTTGTTGGACTATCCGTATCAACATTAAATAATCCATTCTTTGTAACATTAGTTGATGGCGCAAAAGCAAAAGCTGCTGAATTAGGTGTAGAACTTATTGTTGTTGATGCTGGTGATGATTCAGCAAAACAAGTAAACGACATTGAAGACTTAATGTCAAAAAACATTCAAGTATTAATTGTTAACCCAGTAGACTCAAGTGCAGTTGCACCTGTTGTTGGGGATGCTATTGCAAAAGGAATTAAAACAGTTTCAGTTGACCGTGGAGTAGAAGGTCAAACAGTTGATGTTGCTATTGCATCTGATAATGTAAAAGGTGCTGAACTTGCAACTGAATATTTAGTTGAACTTGTAGGGCAAGGGGCTGAAGTAGCTGAATTAACAGGTATTGAAGGATCTTCAGCAGCAATCGATCGTGGAAAAGGATTCCATAATGTTGCAGATGCTAAATTAAATGTTGTTGCATCTCAAACTGCTAATTTCAATCGCGCAGAAGGATTGAGCGTAATGGAAAATATTTTACAAGCAAATCCAAATATTCTAGGTGTATTTGCACATAATGATGAAATGGCATTAGGAGCTATTGAAGCTGTTAATGGTAAAGATATTGTTATTATTGGATTTGATGCAACAGATGATGCACTAGCTGCTATTAAAGCGGGAACAATGGCTGCTACAGTAGCACAAAAACCAGCACTTATGGGTGAAACAGCTGTTGATGCAGCAGTTAAACTTATTAAAGGTGAAACAGTGGATAGTGTTATTGGTGTTGAAGTTGAATTAGTTAAAGAATAAAATATAATAATTTCGGCAATGTATCATTTGATACATTGCTTTTAATATGAGTAAACAAGGGATGACATGAATATCTAATTAACAGTATATTCTGTTATATAATAGACGTTATTTTATTGTGTAATGGTATGGATTTGATATAATGAATTCAAAATAAGAGGTAATGATTATGAATAGTTTTTTTCGTATATTATTGACAATATTAAAGTGGACTATTTTTCTACCCGTATATTTATGTATTATACTAGTTGTAGGTATTTTTAAAGCAATATCATCGAATTAGAAATGATGAGCATGTTATGTAGGAGAACAGAAATGACAAAAAGACCAATTATAATAGATACAGATCCAGGAATTGATGATGCAGTTGCAATCGCAATCGCATTATTTTCTGAAGATTTAGATATAAAGTGTATCAGTACGGTTTCAGGAAATGTTGGCTTAGATAAGACAACATTTAATGCATTACGTTTACTTAAATTCTTTGGCAAAGAAAACATCCCTGTAGCTGCTGGTGCAAGTCAACCGCTTCTAAGACCAATTGTTGATGCGAGTGAAATTCATGGTAAAACTGGAATGGAAGGATTTGATTTTGAAGATCCCGACATGAGTTTACTTCGAAAAGAAAGTTCAATTGAATTAATGAAACAAATATTATTGGATAGTAATGAACCAGTTACTCTTATGCCTATTGGACCGCTTACGAATATTGCATTACTTTTATTAACTTATCCAGAAGTAAAACCAAAGATAAAAGAAATTGTTATGATGGGTGGTTCTACTGGTAGAGGAAATTGTGGTGTTATGTCTGAATTCAATTTTCATGCTGATCCAGAAGCTGCTAGAATCGTTTTTAAAAGTGGATTAAAATTAACAATGGCTCCACTTGATGTAGGCGTACGCGCCTTAATATCAAAAGAAGTCAGTGAAGAGATACGGATGATGAACAAAACAGGAAACATGTTTTATGAGTTATTTAGTCGTTATCGCGGCAGTTCATTTGAAACAGGTCTAAGAATGTATGATAGTTATGCAATTGCCTATATTCTTGAACCAAGTATTTTTGAAACAGTAAATGCATTTGTGGATATTGAAACAAAAGGTGAATATACTTCAGGATGTAGTGTAGTTGATTTGAAAGGTTATCTAAAGCAAGAAAGTAATGCAACAGTTTTGTTAGGAGCTAATCCAGAGAAATTTGAACAATGGTTTTTAAAAAGTGTTAAGAAGTGTTGTTAAAAAAACAAACTCTATGAGTTTGGTTTCATTTGCTATTTTTCTTTAACAGGTATTAATAAATCAAGTTGCATATTTTCAGGTTCAGTATTTTCTAAATGAATATGACTATAATAATTCAAATGTTCATCAAGTAAACCACACATATGTTCTTGATCTGACCAATCTCCTGCAAACTCGTATTTATCATTATTATTTACCCATTCTGCAAGACCTTCCCATTCATTGAAATTACCGAAATGAATCATATGTGCAGCATATAAACCACCCTTAAATTCTTTCTTAATGAGGGGAGCTGGTACATCAAAATCAGGAGGAATAGTTACCCATGTTTCATAGCCATGATAGCCTGTTTCGTCTACAGGGTTAGGATGGTTAAAACCATAATGACGCAAATCAGGTTTAATTTCAGAAAGCTTTGTTTTGCGCACAAATTGATCAATTAAATTGTTTGAATGTGTTTCTGGGTCATCACCAATGTGATGAGCAGCTGCAACAGTTGATGGTGGTAAGTAAAGAATACGCACATCATTAAATTTTTGGTTATCATTAACTTTTTTTAAATTTTTCATCATTTGATCCTCCTTAAAGTTAATTGTGATAATACTAAGTGAATCGATAGTATTCATTAGTCCTTCATTGTTTTCAATTAACTGTAGTAAAGGTAAATGAGTAGTTTCACTAATCTCAACAATGAATTGAAGGAGGATTTCTTTGATGGTTGATAATGCGGTTAATTCTTCATTAAGTTCACTAATATTTTGTTGAAAGATTTTGATTGTTTCAAGAGCATTTTCATTTAATAAAATGATTTTAATTTGCTTAACAGAAATTCTCAGTTTACGTAATAAGAGTATTTGTTTTAAACGTTCTACCATATTTTCATCATACATACGATAGGCATAATCGTCTTTTTTATAACTTGATATTAAACCGACTTGTTCATAATAACGAAGCATTCTAGTAGAAATACCGAGTGATTTTGAAACTTGCGTTATTGTATTTGTATTCATCACAGTCCTCCATTACTTGTACTATAAACGATGACACGGTGTTAAAGTAAAGATGTTCTTGTATAATGTTAGTATAAATTATTGTAGGAGAAAGCGATATGAGTTATATACAAAATCTGAGAAAATATGTAGGGCATGATGAAATCTTATCAGT
>NZ_JAVXGL010000065.1:0-10807 GCF_036657415.1 Anaerorhabdus sp.
AAACTCTACGAGAAAGGAGTTTGGGGATCTTATAAAGGTTCTTTGAATGATTTGTGCTACAAATCAATTTTCTTGTGCTTATTTACTTTGATAAATGTTCATTTATTTCAGAGTACTACATATGTTTCCTATAATCATTACGAATAAACGGTTCTTCTATTTCTTCCCCCACAAGACTATGATATTTTTGTGGTTGACGATAGGCATTACCATGAACTTCTCGACTTCGATAATCGCGTATCTCATCCAATGGAATATCAGCAATGAAAATACCTTCATCAGGACCAGCCTCAATTATTAATGTGTCTCTTGAATGATCTTCCTCTAATCGATATGCAACACCATCAAAGGCATTTGAATGACCATTACAGTCTTCTTTTCCATCAGGATAATTTACTGTTACGATTGCTACCATATTTTCAAATGCGCGTGCTCGTAATTGTGATAAGCGATTAATTTCCATCGGACATGCATTAGGAACTAAAATTAATTCAGCTCCTTTCAACATAAGAATTCGTGCACTCTCAGGAAACTCTCTGTCATAACAAATCATTGCCCCTACTTTGACAATTCCACCGACTGTATCTAAATCCGTCACATAGAAATCTTCCCCCGCAGTCAGTCTAGATTCATCTCCAAAATCACACGTATGAACTTTTGCATAAATCAACACTTGTTCACCAAAACGATCATAGAGATATAACGTATTCCGCGGGCATGGATTATATTTCTCTAACAATGTAATCCCAATAGCCATATTCAATTCTTTTGCTAGTTCTTTAAATGTTTGAATGAATGTACTGTTTTGGCCAATCGCATTTTCTCTTAAAGTAATACTGTTTTCATCAATCGCATACCCACAACTCCACATCTCTGGAAACAGGGCAATATCAGCACCTAATCGTTTTGCCTCACGACATGCTAGACACCCTTTTTCTAGATTTCCTTGAAGTGTTGGGGTAGGTAATAATTGAAGCAATGCAACTTTTAAAGATTTCATATTAACCTAAAGCTTTTTTAAAACGATTAAGTACTTCCAAAAGAACTGATTTTGGACAAGCAATATTAATTCGAATAAAACCTTCGCCGTTGCCATCAAATTTAGAACCATCTTCAATGAAGATTTCACCTTTTTCCATCAACATTTTTTCTAAATCTGATCCTTTCATATTCAAACATGACATATCAATCCATACCAGATAAGTAGCTTCTAATTCAACTACATGCATTTGTGGATAATTTGTATTAAAGAACTCTTTTATTGTTTTAAAGTTATCCGCAATGACCTCATTCAATTCGTTTTTCCATGCTTTACCTTCATCAGAATACGCACCCATTGTTGCATAAAAACCAAAATAATTTTGATAGTGTAATCCCCAACAATTTAACTGTTGTTTAAAACGATTACGCAATTCTTCATTCGGAATAACAATATTTGATATATTTAACCCCGCCAAATTAAATGTCTTACTTGGTGAAGTACATAAAATCATATTTGATTCTTCTAATGTTCCATAACATGTATGATGATATCCTTTTGCGATAAAGTCAAAATGAATCTCATCCGCAATCATAATAACGTTATTTTCATTACAAATCTTTTGAACACGTTCTAAATCTTCTTTATCCCATACCCTTCCTACTGGATTGTGTGGGCTACATAAAATCATAATTTTAGCTTGTTTTGCTTTCTTTTCTAAATCTTCAAAATCCATGAAATAACGGCCATCTTTGTAGATAAGATTATTTTCAATACATACACGTTTAGTATTTTCGATTGTCTTTTGAAATTGATGATACACCGGAGGTTGAATCAAAACTCCATCACCTACTTCACTAAAACTTTCAATTGCTGTATACAATGCTTGGACAATCCCAAACGTTTGAAGAATCCATTCTTCTTTAGCTTGATAGCCATGTTCTTCTTTCAACCATTTTAATACCGCTTCATTATAGCCATCTGGTTGAAGTGTATAACCCATAACGCCTTTATTTGTTAATGCTTCAATAATACTTTTTTCAATACTTGGACAACATACAAATTCCATATCTGCAGTTGATAAGGGAGGGATAGTCAATGGTCTTTGAAGTTTTCTCATTGCTCCTTTCCACTTCATCGATCCGGTAGTACTTCTGTCAACGACTGTTTCAAAATCAAATTTCATAAAATCCTCCTTCTAATATCTACTATCTTAAACCCTTTAATGAAAAAATGAAAACAAATTCCATGAGTTTCCACTCTATATAATTTCTTTATTTAGGCTAGTACTTTATAAAAGAAAAAAAATTCTACACGGTTTAATTTGTAGAATCTTCTTATTAATAAAATTCATTCATGTATAGTGGTTTACCACTTGATGCAAATGCTTCTTCTAACGATGTTGCTTGAACTTGATATAAGCGGTTAAATAATTCCATATCATTGATGCGTGCCATTGTGAATCCAATATCTTTAACTTGAACGCCTGGAAACAATATGCGCAAATCTTCAACTTGACTTGTATTCACTTTAACAACAGGTCGTATTTGTAATGCCAAGTTAATCAATTTAGTTAGCGCAACACTATTCATATAAATACATTCTTCAAAGATAACTTCTTTATTTGTAAACAAACAAGTAGCGTATCCTTGAAGTTGTTGTTTCTCATTATAATAGGCAATTATTTTCCCATGTTGTGCTTCTATCTCTTCTTTAATTCGATCAAATGCTGCTACATCACGGATATAAAAACCATTGAATCGCTTAACAAATGAAGCATACAGTCGCAACATATCTTCGCTATGAATTAAATAACTACATCCTTCATTACTAATACGTTGAATTTCATTTCTTGTAAATGTTGTTTCTTTGTGATAATAAACCATTTCAAAGCCATACTTTTCATATAAAGCAGGATTGTATGCTTGTACAAGTGTCACCAATTCTTGATGATTTACCTCATCCATAACAACATCCATTAACTTCGCCATGTTTCCTCTATTTTGATATGTTGGAAGTGTTGTCACTCCCACAATCATAGATGTTCGTAGAATACGATTATTAAACATTATTTCATGAGGGATACGTTGACATGAAGATTGAACAATACCATTTTCAATCAATACCAATGTATTTTCAGGTTTGTAAACTTTATCAAAATAGTAATCAATATAACTTTCTTCTTCTTGCGGAAAACAAGTTAACCACATATGTTTAATTGAGCCAGTTTGACTTTTATCAGCTTTCTTGATCATTTGCTTCCCCCTCTCTACATAAACGATATTTTTCAATCATGAATTCTGGGTGATATGCCATCTTCGCTTGGCGAATATTGTCATACCCCATATCATCTTCACGATTTACATATTCGAAATCGCTAAACTCATGACTCAAAAATTCTTTCATCATTGCTTGGTATAATCCTCTTATTTCACTGTCTGCCTTTTCAATATTTTCCTGACACATTCGATCAGATAATTTTGATCCTATCGCAAATGCTTTAACTTCACCATCTACACGGATACATCCACCGGAGTAATTAATTTTACCAAATAAATCTAAAATGCGTTGTACCCCGCGACGCTCGGCTTGTAAGAAATCATCATCTGAATCAGCTTTCCAATTTTCCAAAAATTCCTTACATTCCTTAATATTCTCTTGACTCATCTTTTCATAAACAAAACGATTTTCATATTCTTTATAAAAAACATTTAAATGATTTCTCTTTTTCTGTAATTTTTTACCTGCGAATGTTTTCAACTTTTCTACTGAATATACATAATCATAACTTTCTCTTGCAGGACATGCACAATATCCTGGGAATAGCTTTAATACCTTATCCATTGCTTCTTTTGTAAAACAACTTAATACAAAGTTAACACCGTATTTATCAAAAATAGATTTAGCTTTTAAAATTGCTTCATCAAAATATTCATCTTCACAAAGCGGCATGTATATAAAAAGTTCACCTTCATGAATTCCTAACAACAATAAATAATTATCTTCTTCTACGCAAAAGAGTGGATACCATTCTAACCATAGAATCATATTCACAAGATTGTGATTGCTTTCCTCATATTTTTTAATATCTAAATATTTTTGAATCAAAGAAAGTTGTTCCATTGAGATAGGTAAAAAATCATTACTTATTTCTATCTCAATTTCTGTCATCGTCTTGGCTTCTTTCTGTATATTCCGCATCAATTACTGAACCTTGTTGAATTGGTTTTTCAATATTTGAATCATCGTCTTGGCTTGTTTGATTTGTGTTTGTATTTGTATAATGCGTATCATCATATGTTGAGCTATAGTACGTATCCGTATCTTTCATAGCTTGTTTAGCTTTATAACGCACATAAGAAATAAATGCAATAATCAAAATTCCAAACACGAAAATTAGTGGCCAGAATATTTGAATCAATACCACAAATGTGAATAGAGTAAGTATAAAATATATTAATCTCATCGTCTTTACCTCATTACTATTATAAAGGAGTTATTGTAAATGTACATCGTTTTGCAACCTAATTTTATCCGCAAGTTCTTGAATTTTTGTAAAGCGGTGCTTCATCCCTGACTTGCTCATAACGACCCCTTTTTGTCTTTCATATTCTCTACTAAGTTCATTTAAACTAAATTCAGGATTCTGTTTTCGTAATGTAATTATCTCCTGATATTTCTCTTCTAGTTTATCTAATTTCCCTGCTTTTTCAATCACTTCAATGTCTTCTAATTGTTTCTTTGCAGCATTTTGGCTTTTTACTTCATTCGCTACTTCACAATTATCTAGGCGTGTTAAACTATTTTTAAAATCGCGATGAATTCGAATATCTTCGAATTTCATCAGTGACTCAAACGCTCCAATAAGCCTTAAGAAATCCGCAATCTTATCTGCTGCCTTGACATAAACGACATGTTGATTTCTTCGTTTAATAGCCTTGGCTGGTATTTCAAATCGATTCATCAGTTTAATAATAAACTCTGAATGTGATTCGCTATTGGTTCCTATTTCAAGATGATAACTTGTTTTTTGCGGCGCATTTACACTTCCCATCGCCATAAATGCCCCTGCTAGATATCCTCTTGCACAACACTCTTTTGTAACAATACTGGATAAAGGATGGTCCAGTAGACCTCTTGATGAATAGATTCCTAAATCTTCTAATATTTCACGTGCTCTACTTAACACCCGAATGTAGTAAATATTATTCTTTCTTAGATTCATCTTTTTCATTACGGATAAATCTGTTTCTACATGATAGAGTTCTTTTAACGACTTCCAAATACATTTTGCAGTCGTTGCATTCTCTGTCTTTATTAATAGTGTTAATCCTTTATTTGAAATTGACAAGGTTGAACAAAGTTGAACTAAAGCAGAAAGTTCTGCTCTTCGACAACAATCTTTTAGTTCATTCTGTCCAACTTCCTGTTTTACTTCTGTCGTAAATGACATTTTTATCCCTCATTCTTTAATAATTCTTCGACCAATTGTTTAATCTTCATACTATCGTGTCGAACTAAATTCTTTGTGAAATCTAATAATTCTACTTCTCTTATTTTGTATGGATGTGTATCCCGCACACTTAATACAGGAACGCTGCCTTCTTCTTCATAAAGTTTTAATATTTTACTAGGTATCTTATCTTTCGCAATAACGACTTCATCAATTGTTGCGCCATGATCAAGCAATGCATCGACATGATCTTCCATGGCATAACTTGTTGTTTCACCAGGTTGTGTCATTGCATTACACATATATATTTTCTTTGCCTTCGATTCTTTTAGTGCATCTTTAATTTCTGGAATTATTACATTTGGCAATATACTTGTATAAACTGAGCCTATTCCATAAATAATTAAATCCGCATCTAAAATAGCCTGTACTGCTTTTTCACTAGCACGTACTTTTTCTTGATAGAATACTTTACGAATTCTATTTTCAATCTTTGGTATATTCGTTTCGCCTTTAACAATTGTCCCATCTTCCATAATCGCAAAAAGCGTGATTACTTGCGATGTCGAAGGAACAATATTTCCTTTTACATTTAATACTTTTGATAATATTTCAATACCTTCTACAAAGTTACCACAAGATTCAGTTAAAGCGACTAAAATCAAATTACCAAGATTATGTCCTAAAACATCCTGTTCCGGATTGTCAATATCAACACTTGTTTCAAAGCGGTAATCCATTAATGTACCTAAGAGTGTTTCACTTTCCGCAAGTGCAATAAGAACTCCTCGAATATCTCCCATTGCAGGTATATTGAAAAACTGACGTAGTCTTCCCGTAGAACCGCCATCATCCGCAACGGTTACTACAGCCGTAATATCAATATCAGGAATATGTTTTATTCCTCGTAATATGGCCGATTGTCCATGACCACCACCTAACACAACAACTTTTTTATTAACCATTTGCGTAATCCTTTTTATCGCGGTGATCTTTATAACAATTATATTTCTTGCGATAGAAATCAAACAAATAATTTGTAATCGCAACTGAACGATGTTGTCCACCCGTACAGCCAATTGCGACTGTAAAGTGGTTCTTTCCTTCTTTTACATATTCAGAGAAAGCATAATCTAAGAATGATGTTAGGCGTTTCACAAATTCTTGTGTTTGATCATTGTCCATAACATATTTATAAACTGCTTCATCATCTCCTGAATAAGCTCTTAATTCTGGCACCCAAAATGGATTAGGAAGAAAACGAACATCCAACATAATATCCGCATCCATAGGAACACCATTTTTATAACCAAAGGATACAAAGCTTATTGAAAATGATGGTGCTACACCAATTTTAAAATAGCTTTCTATTTTACTCTTAAGTCCTTTGAAATCAAGGAATGTTGTATCAATCGTCACAAACCCACCTTCCTTAGAACTGGTAAACATATTTCTTTCAACTGAAATTGCTTCCTCAAGTGTATTTACTGCATTGCTTATAAGCAATGGATGTGTACGTCGCGTCGATTTATAGCGATGTAATAGCACATCATCCGAAGCATCTAAAAATAAAACACGAACATCCATTTCAGTACCCTTAAATGCTCGAAGAAATTCATGTAAATCTTTCGCAGAAGTTGAAAGTGCCGTGTAATCAAAACGTGGATCTGTTGTCGTTTCAATCACATCAACTAAGTCATTTAAAATTTGAACTGGGAATTGGTCAATGCAATGATAACCCATATCTTCTAGAATATTTGTAGCACTGGTTTTACCTGCACCAGACATTCCACTAACTAATATTACTCTTTTTTTATTCATACATTTTACCTCACCGTTATTCTACCACGGCCCCTGGTGTTTCTCAATCAATACCATAATGTTCACATAATTTTTTGGTATGATAATCTAGATTTATGTTAGACTAAATTTGGAGGTATTAACATGTTTTATTTTTATGGATTTGACTGGACATATGTTGTAATGATTTTACCTGCAATTATTTTCTCAATGTGGGCATCTTCTAGAGTAAATGGTACTTACAAGCGTTATTCAACACAATATGCTAAAAGTGGCATTACTGCCGAAGAAGCTTGTCGCAGAATACTTGATGAAAATGGCTGCAGCAATGTTCAAGTTATCAAAACTGCTGGACACCTAACTGACCACTACGATCCACGTACAAATGTAATTCGATTATCAGACTCAGTATACGGAAGCACATCAACAGCTGCAATCGGTGTTGCTTGTCATGAAGCGGGTCATGCAATTCAATATGCTCAAAATTATGGACCTATTAAATTTCGTGCCGCAATTGTTACCGCTACAAATATTGGTTCGCAATTATCAATACCCCTTGTATTAATTGGACTTCTTTTTTCATCAACTAGCCTAGCATATTTAGGTGTAGCTCTCTTTGGATTATGTGTTGTATTCCAACTTGTAACGCTACCTACAGAATATAACGCTAGTTCTCGTGCTATCTATGCATTAGAGCATAGTACAATCTTAGATAGCGAAGAGGTTGAAGGTTCAAAGAAAGTATTGAATGCTGCTGCCCTAACTTATGTAGCTGCCTTATCAGTATCTGTTATGCAATTACTTCGTTTACTTATGGTAGTAGGAAGTAGAAGTAGTAGAGATTAGAAGAAAAACCATTCAACTTTATTGAATGGTTTTAATTTGCTCTTCATGTGAAATTTCATCTAAAAGTGTAAATTCTCCATTTTCATATTTATACTTAAAAATACAACAATTGCCAATTCGGTTACGATGTTCAGAATTATTTCTCAATAAATAATCTAAACGAAACTGCGCACAGAAGGCACCATGTGAAACTGCTAAAACTACACCTTCACATTGTTCCATAATTTCCTTGCACGCTTTAACTGTACGATTTCGAAATTCTTCTTCGCCTTCCCCACCATATGTTACAAAGAAATCACCATAAGGTAATGGCGGATTGAGTTCTTCACTCTCTCCCTCAAACAAACCAAAGTTCCATTCTTTCAATCCTTTTGTACGCATATAGGGTAATGATGCCACAAGTTCACATGTATCACACGCTCTTTCTGATGTTGAACTAAATACATGGTCAAATGATATATTCATCTTTTTAAAATACTCACTAGCAACTTTAGCTTGATGAATTCCATTTTCAGTTAATGGCGAATCACACCATCCTTGTTTTTTCTTTCTAACATTAAAAACCGTTTCTCCATGTCTCATTAAATATAATATTTTCATAATCAATCTCCTACTATTAGTTTAAATGTTAGAGTGCACTCCAAGTCAATACTATTTTCTATTTTATAAAAGATACTCCATATTATGGAGTATCTCACTTAAATATTTTCAATCAATGACATAAAGTCAACATTAGGATCATTAGGAATCATCAACGCTGTAAATATGATTCCTTTTTTATGCATTTCTCTAAACATCTCTGCTTCTTCGTGTGTTACCGAAACCGCCTTTTTGACTTGTGTTGCACCGGTCTTGCCACTCATATTACCTACATTCACTTCTTTTATAGGATATCCTTTGTCTACAAATGCTTTGAGATTTGTAGGATTTTTAAAGAGAATAAATACACTTTCATCTCCATAAGGATTTTCAGCTAATCGTTCAATTGCACGGTCAACGCCAAAAATAGACAATTTAGTTCCCACTGGACATGCTACTTTCAACATTTGTTTTTGCAAATCATTTTTTGATGTCTCATCATCAATGATAATAATACGATCTGGATGCAAATGTGCTAACCAAACTGTCGCAACTTGTCCGTGAATCAATCTTTCTTCAATCCTAATATTTTTGATTTCCATTGTTATCTCCTTTTACACCACTGTGTCATTAAAATATTTTTTGTTTAGTTCTTCAGTAAAAATAAGTCCCTTATCTGTGTTGATACTAATTCTTGCAGGTATATCTATTCCATGTTCAAAAAGTTGTTTTGTCATTTCCATAACATAACATTGATTAATAAAACATCCAATTGATGTTCCCACATAGCCTACATCAAATTTTCCTACTTTCATCAACAATTGATTTTTTGGGCAACAATTATCGATGACCACATCAACATTTTGATAAAGCGGATGTTCACTGCATGTGTCTGCATATTTTTTGTTTGTATGTAGAATGAGTTTACAATTTTTTTCTTTTGCAAGGACAACAAGTCTTCGCATTGCATTCTCATTTGCAGATTGACTAATCAAAAACAGGACATCCTTTTCATTCAACTCAACAGACCGAAGCAATGCATCAGCGTATTCACTTATATTGGCATACAGTGTTGCTTTTTTTACACCATCATATAATTGTATATCGATATTTTGTGAAACCAAAGAACGATTACACATGATTGTCCCTGCACGTGAATGAATTTCTTCCACAAGGGTATGATCATGCACCATACCGAACATCATATTTCTTCCTTCCGCCATCACATATTGAACTGATAGTGCTGCGGCTTGTTGAATATTTTCAAGTTGTGTTGCAAATACTTCTTTAAGTACTTTCATGTAATCTTTATAGTATGTATTTAAATTTTCAAGCATTGCTTCTTTATGAATCACCTTACATCGTGCATAATTTCCATTGCGTACATCTTCTGGTGTGCAATTACTTGCGTGTAAAACCGTCGCAAAGCATACATTCAAACCTTGAAGAATGAATGTTCCTACTCCATTCGATGTAGGACCTTGTTTCTTACCATTCACTGTTTCAAAAGCAGCATCACCATCTTCTCCACAATTATCAATTATATAGTCTGCAAACTCAACCATTTTCTTGCCACATGAATGACGTGCTGATACTGTCGATGTTTGCTTCATATTTGTATGGGCAATAAGTGTAATTCCATTTTCTTTACACCGTTTTGCCAACTCAACTACAACTCCATTTGTTCCAGAGTTCGAAATTAACCAAAGCACATCTCCTTTTTTTAGGTCCATCATTGAATAAAATACCTCTGCAAATGCTTCAGTTCTTTCTATATATCCTGCCTTTAATGGTGGGCCAAACAAATCTTGTGGATTATACGACTCTATAAAATTGAAACCCCCTACTAAATCTAACATTTCTTCCGCTAACTCATGCCCATGTCCTGCACCATAAATTACAACACGATTTCCTCGAGCAACACGATCTAAAATCAATTCTGCTAACTCTGGTAAAATCTTGAACTGTGTTCCAAAAACTTTTGAAATAATTGATTCTACAAAGCTACCATATAATTTAAGCATATTATCTCCTCATTCATCTATATCGGTATTATTTTGTTGCAGTAAATCATTCACAAGAACTAATCCTTCTTTTGATTCACTAATACATAAACGACAATCATATATTGAGATATAAAGGTCTTGAGC
>NZ_JAVXGL010000066.1:0-10760 GCF_036657415.1 Anaerorhabdus sp.
AGTGAAGTAGCAGTATTAGTGGGTGGCTTTGCATTTGGACCAATTGTAGCAATGATTATTGAAGCGTTGAAAATTGTTTTATACATGCTTTTTAAACCTACGACAACAGCATTTGTAGGAGAATTCGCAAATTTTATAATCGGGTGTGCATTTGTTGTACCTGCAAGCGCAATATATTTCAAAAATAAGAATAAGAAAAATGCGATTATTGGATTAGTCATTGGAGGAATTTCAATGACAGTAGTTGGATTAATTATGAATTATTTTGTACTAATTCCAGCATACTCATTTTTCTTTCATATGGATTTAAATACAATTATTGATATGGGAAAACAACTTGTTCCATTTATTAATGATAAGTTTACATTTGTACTATTTGCTACAACACCTTTCAATTTAGTGAAGGCGATTGTTGTTGCGGTGATTACAATCATGCTTTATAAACATATTTCTCCAATACTAAAGAAATAATTATGTAAATTTTTCAATGAAAATCGTGTGTTTATGGTATAATTGATATGATTATGAGGAGGCTTTTATGGGAAAGTATTCGCGTACAGCAAAATATCAAGAACTTAGAGAACATTTACAAAATGATTCTGAAGGGCAAATAGACACAAAGGAATTGTCACAATTTACGGAAAGACTAAATAAAATTGATTCTACACGTTTAGGAACTGTTCCAAGTCATGAGCCAGTAGATAGCAATTATGAATATATGAGTTCATTTGATGAAACGAATGAAATGAAAGACGTTTCAACTTTTAATAATGAATACTTAGATGAATATATTCATGAAGTTAAACAGTATAACCGTGAAAAAGGAAGAATGTTAAATGAAAATACACAAATTAACATTCTTAAAGAGTTAAGAGGCGACAAGCCAGAAGAAAAAGATCTTAAGGAATCTTCTATTTTAAAGAGCCATGATTATGAGTTTGTGTCAGATGGTGCAGAAACAACAGATATTCCATTTCTTCAACAAGATACAAAGATGAATACACAAATATCATCAGAATTAAGTAAGATGTTGAATGATGAAGTAGGTGACTATGAAGTCTTTGATGATGGTGATGAAGAAGAGGATAATTACGAAGAAGTACATCTACCTTTTAGTTTTGCAAAAAGATTAAAGGAAGAGCAAACCCAACGTTTGCAATTGCTTGAAGAAACAACAAAAATGAAAGCACAATTAGATAACTATCGTGGTAATCTTGATCAAATGGAAGAAAGAGTTAATAACTCTAATCGTATTCTCAACTTTATTTTAGTTATTTTAATTCTTGCATTACTTGTTGTAATTGGTGTTGTTGGTTACTGGTTACTTTTAAATAGAGGTATTATTTAGTGATGATTAATATAGCTATCGATGGCCCTAGTGCAGCAGGGAAAAGTACAATTGCAAAAGCATTAGCTAAAAAATACCAATATGTACATCTTGATTCAGGTGCAATGTATCGCTGTGTTGCGTATAAGGCTAAACTTGAAGGTATTGCAATTGATGATGAACAAAAAATCATATCAATGATTGAAAATACAGTTATTGAATTAAAACCAGATGGTTCAATTTATTTAGATGGTAAACAAGTGAACTTAGAAATTCGAACGAATGAAATGTCTATGGGTGCGAGCAATGTTTCTAAGTTGCCTTTGGTGCGAGAAGAGTTGGTTCGTCGCCAACAAGAAATGGCCAAATCAAAAGGTGTTATTATGGATGGCCGTGATATTGGTACAGTTGTATTAAAAGATGCAGAAGTAAAAATATTCTTAACAGCATCTGCGAAAGCAAGAGCTGAGAGAAGATATAAAGAGAACCTTGAAAAAGGCGTTGAGAGCGATTTAGAAGTGCTTACTAAAGAGATTGAAGCACGTGACTATCAAGATAGTCATCGTGAGCATAGCCCTTTAAAAAAGGCAGATGATGCAATTGAAGTAGATTCTTCAAATTTATCTATTGAAGAAGTTGTTTCAAAGATTGAGGAAATTATAAGTAAGAAAATTTAAGGAAATGAGGTATTTGGAATGATCAATGGGATTGTTGCAATCGTAGGTCGTCCTAATGTGGGAAAATCAACAATCTTTAATCGTTTCATTGGTGAGAGATTATCGATTGTTGAGGATTCACCAGGAGTGACGAGAGATCGTATTTATGGTAAAGGTGAATGGTTGACTAAAGATTTTAGAGTAATTGATACAGGTGGTATCCAATTACTTGATCAACCGTTTCAAGAAGAAATTAAAGCACAAGTAGAAATTGCAATTGAAGAGTCAGATGTTATTGTTTTTGTAGTTTCAGGTAAAGAAGGCATCACTTCAGATGATGAATATATTGCCAATATGTTGAAACGTCAAAGCAAACCAGTTGTTTTAGCTGTTAATAAAATTGATGATTCATCCAAGATTGAAAATATTTATGAGTTTTACAATTTGGGTCTAGGAGATCCTTTCGCAATTAGTGGTGTTCATGGTATTGGTATGGGAGACTTACTGGATGAAGTAATCTCATTGTTTCCAGATAAGAAACGTGAAGACTATGAAGGAAGTATTCGATTCGCATGTATTGGCCGACCTAATGTAGGTAAGTCAAGTATTGTAAATGCAATTTTGAATGAAGAACGAGTTATTGTTAGTGAAATCGAAGGTACAACACGTGATGCTATTGATACACCATTTGTAAAAGATGGTCAAGATTATGTAGTTATTGATACCGCTGGGATACGAAAAAAAGGAAAAGTCTACGAGAATGTAGAAAAATATTCTGTTTTACGAGCGCTTTCTGCCATCGAGAGAAGTGATGTTATACTCTTTGTCATTGATGGTGAACGTGGTATTCTCGAACAAGATAAACATGTAGCAGGATATGCTCATGAAGCAGGGAAGCCAATTATTATTGTCTATAACAAATGGGATACTGTTGAAAAAGATGATAAAACAATGAATGCATATATTGAAAAAATTCGTCATGAATTCATATATTTAAGTTATGCGCCAATTCTTTTTGTTTCAGCAAAAACTAAACAACGTATCCATGATTTATTACCAATGATTTATGATGTTTATCAATATAGTCAATTAAGAATTGCGACCAATGTATTAAATGAAGTTGTTATGGATGCTCAGTTGATGACTCCTGCACCTGCAATTAATGGTAAGCGATTAAAGGTATTATATGCTACACAAGTTTCAGTGGCACCACCAACCTTTGTATTATCAGTAAATGATCCAGAATTAATGCATTTTAGTTATAAACGATATTTAGAAAATCGTATACGTGAGTCATTTGGATTTGATGGTTCTCCAATACGAATTATCGCAAGAGCAAAAGGATAAAGATAAAATGAAAGTATGTGTTTTAGGAAGTGGAAGCTGGGGTACAGCACTAGCTCAAACATTGGTTGACAATAACGTCAATACAATTATTTGGGGAAAAGATGAGCTAGAAGTGAATGATATTAATCAAAATCACAAGATTTCAAAATATTTTGGGGATGAAGTACATTTGAATGAAAATGTTCGCGCAACAACAGATATTAACTGTGTTGCAGATGCAGATATTATTTTATTGGCGGTTCCTTCAATAGCGATTGAATCGGTATGTAAAATGATTAATCCGCTACTTACTAAAAAAGTTATTGTAATCAATGTGGCGAAAGGATTCCATCCTGAAACTCATGAAAGATTGTCAATTGTAATTAAACGATTTATGGACGAAGATAAACTGCAAGATGTAGTTTCACTCATTGGTCCCTCACATGCAGAAGAAGTTGTCATTCGCTTACTCACAACCGTTAATGCGGTATGTGAGAATGAAGAATCGGCTGTTTTAGTACAAGAATTATTTTCTAATGATGTGTTTAGAGTTTATCGAAACACAGATGTTATTGGAGCTGAAATTGGAGTTGCATTAAAGAATGTAATGGCAATTGCAAGTGGCTGTTTATTTGGTATTAACCAAGGTGATAATGCACGCGCAGCACTTATGACACGTGGTTTAGCAGAAATGTCACGTTTTGGAATTGCGCAAGGTGGTAAGCCGGAAACTTATTTAGGGTTAACAGGTGTTGGTGATTTAATAGTTACTTGTACTTCACAACATTCGCGTAACTTCCAAGCAGGATTACAAATAGGAAAAGATAACTCAGCGGAACGTTTCTTAGCGGAGAATACAAAAACAGTCGAAGGCGTTCGAACTGCAAAAGTTGTTTACGAAGAAGCACAACGTCAGAATATTGATATGCCAATTACTGAAGAAGTATATCGAGTATTGTATGAAGGAAAAAAACCATCTGATGCAATCCGTGATTTAATGAGTCGTGATTTAAAATCTGAAGAAGTATAGTAAAGACTTGAGAATATCTCAAGTCTTTTTAAATTTCATTCTAGTGTCTTCTAAAAATATTTTTTTACTAGGATTTCCTTCAACACGAAATACTTGTCCGTGTTTGACATCATAGATACAAGACCAAACAGTATCAGCATTTTTCTTCCTATCGTATTGACAAATGAAACCATATTTACCAGCTAAAAGTTCTTGTGCAAATGTTAAATCTTTATTTGAATTATTTTGTAATGCAGTAAGCATGGTTTGCTGTCTTAAACTGGCATCCCAGTCATCAAAATTTGTAGGCTTGTTATAAGATGATAGAATAGCTGAATTAAATCTGTTGGCTGTGCAAACAAAATCTTCATTTGTATTTGGGTATAAACATACAACATGATCGCAATTACATTCAATAACAACAATTTTTCCTGTTATGTCAATTAACGTATATGTTTGTTGAGATGCTATTGGAATGTTTTTTAGAAGCGTGATTGCTTCATCAATCGTTTTACACTTTTCAAGAATCATTCTTAAGAGTAGTCCTGCATTTATTCCTGGTTTTATTTTAGTAGGATATACAAAAGTAAATCCAATAGCAAGATTATGCTCGTTCATACCATCTTCCATTTCAATAAATGCGGTAGTATTGCCATTAAAGGAATAACTATCTTTCAATGAATACATACAATTCATATATAATTTTTCTAATGAAACAAGGAAATCACTATTTCTAGCTAACAGCATTGTAGTACCATTGCTAATCGCAAAGCATGAACAATGGAGGTCGGGTGAAAAGCAATACATTGAACATAGTAGTGTAGACAAGAATTTAAAAGAAATTCCTTGTCCATCGGACATACCTTTTATTTCATCGAGTATTTCTGGATAATATTGTTGATAGATAGGTAAGCATTTTTCTGTAAATTCGAACATATCATCTGTGATATCAAATGTTGGACATGATTTAAAGACAATACCATTCTTTTTTAGTGTACTTCCAAACTTAAAACCTGCCTCATAATGAGAGCCTTTCATTCTTATGTGATACATATTAATTTCTCCTTTATTTTGGAGATGACGTCAACTCTATATTGAGGATAGTTCAATAAAAAATTAATGTCAATTGTTCAATTTTAATTCACATAATTGCGTATTGAATAAATAAAAAAGAATATGGACATTAATCCATATTCTTTAGTAAGTAATGTAACCACATTCTGTGTTGCTTGTTCCATTTTCGGTAGAGAAGCCACCGCATACTTTTATGTTTCCATATAAATCACCAGGCCATCCTTGGTAGTAACCGGACGTACTTGAGATATTGTATAAAGGAACTTCGTCGATATAAACTGTACCAAAATATGAAGCACCAGCTGAGCCAGAATGATCAAAGATGCATCTTCCTGAAGCAGGGATATAGTTTTTACCATCATTCAGTGTTAAGTCTTTGACACCCTCTGAACAACCGCCACCACCATACCATGTAACAGCAAGACTACCATCTTCTAACATTTTTACATTTATACCACCTAATGTTAAATTAGTAGATCCATAATAACTTTTTGATACATCTGTTAAAGCAGGATGTCCTTTACGAATTTCCGCAGTTACTGTTTGATGAGTACCATCTGGATATGCATAAGGATATGAACCTAAGATATAAGTAATATCTTCAATATCATTTGGTCTTTCAATTGCAGTAGGTTTAGTAGGAGATATTTCTTCAACAGCATCCAATAACATTACATTAATTTTTCCTGTTAAATTTAATGAACTCTTATAAGAATTAAAGTAAGTTCCTTTATCCTTAATTCCTTTATCATAACCAACCCACACAGCATTTGTATATTGTGAAGTAGAAGAAATCATCCATTTATCCTTGGCAGCGCCTCGAGGGATATTAAACACTAGTCCGTCTTTAGCCCAGTCAGATGTACCTGTTTTTGCATACACAGGATAATCACGTCCTTTGCTTAAGACTTGCATATAGTTGAAATATGGACCTTCAACAGCATAATTCATAAGTTCACTAACAAGATAAGCTGAACCTGTACTTAAAACTTTTACATTTTGTTGTTCAGGGTAAACAACAGTTCCATCTTGCATTACAATTTTTTGAATAGTATGTGGTTTGTTGTAAACACCACCATTGATAATCATCGCATGAGCACCAGCCATTTCGAGAACTGTAGTTTCGAAAGTAGAACCACCAATTGCGTAACTGATATCGAAATTTTCATTTGTTACTTTTGTAAAACCGATTGTATTTAAATATTGAACAATTTTTTCTTTTCCAATTTCATCAATAACTTGTTGAAGCGTATCGATAGCTGGAATGTTTAGTGATTCACCAAATGCTTGGTCAATGATTACATCTCCACGATATTTACCATCAAAGTTTTTCAAAACAAGAGAACTTCCACGATAAGTATAAGGTCTGTCTGTTAGCACATGTTGACTTGACCAATATAGATGCTCAAAGGCTAAGGCATAGGATAAGAATGGTTTTACGGCTGAACCCGGTTGTTTGTATCCTGAGGTAGCACGATTTAATAAGCGAGCTCCTTCGTAGTTTCTACCTCCACCAATTCCAACAATTGCACCTGTACGATTATCCATAGAAATCATAGCAGTTTGCATTAAGTCATCTGGGAAGGGTATTCCAGCAGTTCCATCTTGAATTGAATCAATAACATCTTGAACTTCAGGAACCATATATGTATAAATAGTCATACTATTTAAAGCAGGATCTTTACCAGTCAATGCTTGTGCTTCCTGAATAACTGCATCAATATAACTTTGATGTTGACTTTCAGTACGTGAGTAAGTGTTTTGTTCACCTACAAGTAAATCTTCAACTTTAATAGCTTTTGCTAAGTCACATTCGTTTTGTGTAATATAGCCATGATAAACCATCATATCCAATACTTCATTACGTCGTTGTGTTGCATAGTCTAAATAATAATAAGGATTATATTTATTCGGTAAGTTTACAATACCTGCAAGTAGTGCAGCTTCTGATAGACTAATATCATTTATATTTTTACCAAAATAATAAAGTGAAGCTTTTTGAACACCACGTATATTTCCACCAAAATTTAATTTATTTAAATATTTTACAAAAATATCTTTTTTATCGAATTTAGTTTCAATTTTAAGTGCTAAAAATATTTCTTGAACTTTACGATCAATTGATTTTTCTGCAACAGTAGATGCATTAATATCATCAATACTGAAATAAGTGTTTTTTACAAGTTGCATTGTAAAGGTTGAACCGCCTTGTGAAAAACTCATTGTTTTTAAATTTTCAATAAATGCTTTTGTAAAACGTGGTAAATCAAAGCCTGAGTGAGTAAAGAAACGAGAATCTTCGATTGCGACAAATGCATCGACAATACTTTCTGGAAGATCGTCATAAGTTACATTTTCACGAAGGTAAGCACCAAGTTCAGTAATGACATCACCATTAGCGTCATATACTTTACTTGATTCGGCTCCAGTAAAATCACTAAGATTAAGTTCAGGACTATTTGCCAAAATTTGAGAAATTATACCAATACCAGCACCACCAATTAATAACCCAATGCAGATAATGATGATGATAAAGCCTGCAAAAATGCGTTTCCCAAGTGATGCTTTTTTCGGCTTTTCATGTTTATGCTTGGGTTCAATATCATTACTAATCTTTTTAAGTACAATTGTTTTCTCAAAATCTGATTCATTGAATTTTGTTTTATGGGATTCTTCTACCATTGGTTCGATAGAACCCTCGATTTTTTCGAGTGGGGGAAGTACAATTTCTTCTTCTGTTTGTGAAAGTGAAGTTTTATTTTCGATATGTGGTGTTGTACCTAAAGTCTCTTCAATAATTTCTTCAGTTGTTTTTTCTTTGGAATGGGTTGGTTCAGCGTTATCTTGAATAGTATCTTGTTCATTAATTGAAGAAGTAGTAGAAATATCTTCGCTAACTTCTAGATTAGAACGATTTTCTATTGATTCTGTAGTCGTAGAACTTTGTT
Source organism: Anaerorhabdus sp. (assembly GCF_036657415.1). Classification (NCBI taxonomy): domain Bacteria; kingdom Bacillati; phylum Bacillota; class Erysipelotrichia; order Erysipelotrichales; family Erysipelotrichaceae; genus Anaerorhabdus; species Anaerorhabdus sp. The sequence goes on from NZ_JAVXGL010000066.1 coordinate 8,341, forward strand.
TTGGAGACTTATTACGTATCTCTTCGAAAATTTCGTCAACAAAATTCACACTTTCTTCGTTAGTGTGTGTTGTTTTCTTAGAATTGTTTTGGTCTTTGACTTCAGGTTTCATCGTTTCTTTAGTATCTTTCTCTAAATTTTTATTTAGTAACGTTTTGTCTGCTTTAGTTGTGGATTTTTTGTTAGTTGTAGTAGACTTATTTTTTGAATTACTAGAAGATGATTTGGAAGTCTTAGGTCTTGTAGCTTTTTTTTCTTTTTTTGTAGCATTTGTTTCTGTTGCTTTGTTATCTTTTTTTGCCATTTTATCACTCCAACTGTCCGCATATAATTTTACCATAAAAAAAGCAAAATTAATGTGAAATTCTCTTAATTTTGCTTGAAATATTGAATTGCTTTACAACCTAAACCCGTATGTGCAGCTACAACATTGCATAATGGGATAATGATAGGGTTTACATTGTGAAAATTTTCTATTATTGAATTAGCTAGTTCGTGTGCACCTTGTTCATCATCCACATGGGCAACGACAATTTCATAGGTTGAATCAACGCCATCATTTTTCATTTGTTCAATAACTTGGGTCACAGCTTTTGAATAAGTTCTAACTTTCGCTAGAATATCAATTTTACCACTTGTTTTTTTATTGATTGTAAGTACTGGGTGTATTTTTAATAATCCAGCAACAGTTGCGGCAAGTGGAGTAAGGCGGCCACCACGCTTTAAATGTTGCAAATCGGTTGGAAGTAATAAAGTGTTACACGATGCAATGATATTTTCTATTTTAGATTGAATAATATCAAAAGAGACATTTTCTTTAGTCCATTGTCTTATTAGTCTTATACATCTTTCTTGAACAACTGCGGTAACATGTGTATCAAAACAAATACATTGAATGTTATATTGTTTTGCAAAGCTTTGAATTGTAGACATTGTACCAGATAGCCCATGACAAATAGGTACAGCGATAATTTTGTCCGTATTTGTTTTTTTACATTCTTCGAATAATTCTACGATTTTCCCTGTGGCTGGTTGTGAAGTTTTTAGAACCTTTTTTTCTTTGAGCAGATTAATACATTCCTGCGTGGATAAATCTTCCATATCATTGTAGTTTGTTGTATCAACACTGATTTGAAGAGGGAGACTAATAATGTCTTCGTTTTGCAATGCTGTACAATTTTTACCAGTTCCACTATCTGTTAGATATACGATTTTCATATTTCACCTCTCAACAATATTGTAAACTTAAGAATTTAAATGTAAATGAATTTTATAAAAAATGGGGAGTATGTTAAAATAAGCATGAGGTAAATAAAATGATTCATTTGCATGCTAGAAGTTCATATACACTGTTAGATAGTGCATTAACAATTACGCAATTAGTTCAACGTAGTAAAGAGTTGAACTTTTCATCTGTGGTTTTATCAGATAAGAATGTGATGTTTGGAACAATGGAATTTTATCAAGCATGTGTAAGTAATAATATTAAACCTATTATCGGACTAGAAGTATCCTGCATAATTGAGGATGAAATTATTGATTTTCTACTATTGGCGAAGAATAATGATGGATTTGCTAACTTGATGAAATGTTCAAGCATTGTTTCAGGTTCAACCAATTATCTTGAATTTTCACAATTAATGGAGTTCTCACAAAACAATATTTTGATTGTTTATGGAGAAGGTGGATATCTTGAACAAGCTTTAATGAATGAAAATAAAGATGAGTGTATACGTAGAATGAAACTTATTTCATCAAATTTTGATGATTATTATTTTGCGGTTTCAATGAATGATGCATCGTTTTGGCAGATAAGAAATCAATTGTTGAAAATATGTAGCCAAGAATTGGGTTATAAAACAGTTGCATTAAGTAAAATTTATTATGAAAAAGAAGAAGATGCGTACTTGTTTAAAGTTGTTTCTGGTATTCGCTTAGCAAAAACTATCGAAGATCACTCGCTTCCATCAATTCAAGGCAGATATATTCGTAGTTTAGAAGAGATGAAACAGTTTTATGATGAAGATGATTTGAATCAAACAGAAGAGATTGGTGCAAGATGCTCAATTAATTTTGATGAATTTAAAACATCATTACCAAAATTTAAATGTCCAAATAATGTGAATGCGAGTCAATATTTAACCCAACTTTGCATTGCAGGACTAAAAAAACGTCTTAATGATCAAGTTACAAAAGAATATACTGACCGCTTGCGTCATGAATTAGATATTATTTTATCAATGAAATTTGAAGATTACTTTTTAATAGTGTGGGACTTTATTCGTTTTGCTAAAAAACAAGGAATTTATGTAGGACCAGGAAGAGGAAGTGCAGCAGGTGCTCTTGTTGCATATTGTTTAGGAATTACACATGTAGATCCGATTAAGTATAACTTACTTTTTGAGCGTTTTTTGAACCCA
>NZ_JAVXGL010000067.1:0-10671 GCF_036657415.1 Anaerorhabdus sp.
AAGTTAGAAATTCATCCTTATTTTGTAACTAAATTTTACTTCCTAATAATTGGGGGCATAACAAATAAAGTGGCTTTTTTATGTTTTATTGTGGTTATTTATGCGATGTAATCGTTTGTTCAACCGTTGAATTAATGCAGGTACTAAAAAAGATATCATACTTGATTATGATATGATGTCTAAAGTTGAAAATTGTTTAGATGTACTTACAATATAAAATCATGTGATTGAAAAAGGATTAATTTGCAGTAAATTAATCCTTTTAAATAATTAATAATTGTAATAGTCGATTAAGTTAATTTGATTGATTATTGTATTAACGTAGTTATTTAAGAAGTCATTGATTTGCTCAATTTTCCACTTTCCATTCACAGAGACTAAAGCTACGCGATATGTAAGTATAAGCGAAGGAGTTGAGCGTTCAAATGCTTGTGTGTATGCTTTTCCCAATTCTTCTTGATACTTTGGTGGATCATTATAGTACTCGAATGCCTGGATAAAATATTCGAGAAATAACTCTCTTGTTTCTGCGAGATTATGAAGTTTCATTGTAACGAGGATTGTAGCATTATCTTTACTTTCATACTCGATGATGTATGAGACATCAAAATCTTGAAGATATTTTAAACAAGTCATTTTTACTTTATTCTCTTTTATTGATTGATAAAAAGTATCCCAATTGTTTTGCGTGGGTGTATCTAAAGTATAGTCGGATATTTCATAATAATTCATTGTTTTTAAATGATTAAAAACTGTTTCTGTCACTTCTAAAGGAGATTTTTCTTTTGTGCTACATCCACACAAGAGACATAGAACAAGGCATACAATGACTTTTTTCATGTTTTATCCTTTCTAACTAAGTTTAATTTGATATAATAATTATACATGAAGTGAGGTATATCATGAAACGAATTTTAACCTATGGAACATTTGATTTATTACATTGGGGTCACATAAGACTTTTGAAACGTGCAAAAGAACTAGGCGATTATTTAATTGTTGCACTATCTGCCGATGAGTTTAATGAGATTAAGGGAAAGAAAGCATATCACCCTTATGAAGAAAGAAAAATGATGTTAGAAGCCATTCGCTATGTCGATTTAGTCATTCCTGAATATGTTTGGGAACAAAAGCGAGATGATATTTTGAAGTATCAAGCAGATGTCCTTGTAATGGGTGATGATTGGGAAGGTAAGTTTGACGATTTAAGAGATATTTGTGAAGTTGTTTATTTGCCAAGAACTGAAGGAATATCCACATCAAAAATTAAACATGATTTAGAAAACACAGATCTATAGACCTGTGTTTATTTTATATATAAAGGAGAACCAATCTCTTGTTTAAGTAGAGATTGACGTTGCTCTTCACTCATACACGTTGTGTAAAGTAGGGATGTTTTGTATTCCATTTTGCGATAAACTAGTGGGATTTGTGAAAACTTACTAGCTACCTTTACTTCATTTTCTTGTAGTTGACGAAGATACTCTCTTCCTTTGTCGTTAAAGGCAAGAATACGTATAGTATCTAAAGGTGGTAGATTTTTAACATCCTCTTTTGTAATGTGATTTAAGATTTGTAAACAACAACGACGAATTCTTGAAGTTGTGTACCTTCGAGTTACAGCATTATTAATAAATTCTTCATATGTTGAAGAAAGAAGTGCTTGTTTGATCAAATGATTTTCAATGCCTTCACTAATTAAAAAGATTGAAGCTAATTCTTTTGGTGGAAGTGTGTTGAGTAGTAAACGTAAATAAGGATAGAAATCCTTTAGTTGAACTAATTCATTTTGACTTAGCTCTTCATTCATACAGGTGGTATTTGCAAGTGGTTTATTTTCGTGGATAGCTTTTCGTATTGCTGTTGCACTTGCGATTTCATTGTGCATTTCTTCATCATGATAATGAACTGTTCTCTGTATGGTGTGGGCTGTGATTTTAGTATTCATAATAGCTTTTAGATAAGAAACTCCAAGAATATCATTAGGTCCCATTTCTTTTGCGAGTAAACCATAAGCTTTTGGAAAACTATGGCCAATGCTTAGAGATTCTTTAAGATTATCGACATGAATACAAGAAGCTGCCATTTCTTTTAATTCTTCAATATTATTCGTTTCACTTCCAAAAACGATGTCTGAAACTTGTGCGATTTCAAGACAACGAATGGATCCTTGAGCAAAATTTGATGCACTTTGAGTGGCATATATGTAGGGGAGTTCAATAACAAGATCAACACCATGTTTTATCGCAACTTCAGCACGTTTCCACTTATCTAAAATAGCAGGTTCACCGCGTTGCACAAAATTACCGCTCATCACGGCAATTAAAACATCACAATTTGTAATCTCTTTTGTTTTTTGTATATGATATTCGTGTCCATTGTGAAATGGATTATATTCCACAACAATTCCAGTAGCTTTCATAGTATCACCAGCATTATTTTACCATAATCACGGACACTTCTAAAGAAATATGGTATTATAATAAAGCGAGGTGAATCAACGTGAAAGTAGAATTATCTTATAACATATATCGCCCTGAAGATTACGCTTTGGGTATCATTCAAGTTGTTCATGGAATGAGTGAATATGGGCAACGCTATGAGAAATTTGCTCAATATATGTGCAAAAAAGGATTTGTAGTAATTACTTATGATCATCGTGGCCATGGACCTACATGTGCTAAAGAAGACTTAGGTTTTTTCGATTCGGAAGATGGATGGTTGAGATTAATAGAAGATGCACATTTTATTACAGATGTGGTAAAACGTGAATACCCACCGAATGTTCCATTTATTTTATTAGGGCATAGTATGGGCTCTTTAGTTGCACGTTCCTATTTAAAACGCTTCGACTATGAACTAGATGGTTTAATATTAAGTGGACCACCAACTTATCAAATAGCAGCTCGCGGTGGAGTTATGCTTGCGAAACACTATTGTAAAAAAGAGGGTGAGAAAGCAAGAAACCCATTATTAGAAAAGTTATCAACAGGTAACTTTGGTAAGAAATTTGAAAATAAGGTATCCAAAAATGAATGGATAAGTAAAAGTACCAAGAATGTTGAAAATTATGACAATGATCCATTATGTGGATTTCCGTTTACTAACAAAGGTTATGAAGATTTGTTTAGACTAATGATTGATATGAACAGTATTAAGGGTTGGCAATGTACAAATCCAAAGCTTCCAATATTCTTTGTTTCTGGTGAATATGATCCAGTAACTGGCGGTAATAAAGGATTATTGAATTCAATAAACAGATTGAAAAGGGCAGGTTACAGTAATATTTCTCAATTCGTTTATCCGGAAATGAGACATGAAATCTTGAATGAAGATAATCAAGAAGAAGTATTTAAAGATATCTTTGAATGGGTTTCTAAGAATTGTCTGCGGAAGAATGGCTAAAAAGATTGACTTTAGGCTAGTTTTTCTCTATAATTTACACGTTAACGAAATGGGAGAATAGACGTGAAATGGACTAAGGCAGAGTTACTTAATCTTCAAGATAATCAAATTGAATTTGATGAAATCGTACAATTTGATAATCAAAACTTTGATAAAGATGACCGCCTAAAAGGCCTTAAAGATGTTCATGTTAGCGGAACGGGTGCATTTGGACACTCAAGAGATACCTTTGAATTTGATTTAACAATCGATGGTATTATGATATGTCCTTGTGCGATTGCGAATGAATTAATCGAAGTACCGTTTGAAACCTATTCACATGAGGTCTTCTCATTTGTTGATACTGATGAGATTGATGTTCATGTTGTTAAGAATGAAATCATTGAATTGATTCCTGTTGTCTTCCAACTTATTCACCTAGAAGTTCCACTTAAAGTTGTTAAGGAAGGTCTAGCTGAGTATCCTCAAGGGGATGGTTGGCGTGTGATGAAAGAAGAAGACTATGAAAAGTCGAAGGCTAGTCAAATAGACCCTCGATTAGCAAAACTAAAAGATTTTAAGATTAAAAATGATTAGGAGGTGCCAAGATGGCTGTACAACAAAGAAGAAATTCTAAATCTAGAAAGAATAAGCGTAGAACTCATTTTAAACTAGCTGCTCCAACACTAGTTAAGTGTCCTGCGTGTGGGGAACTTAAAAGACCTCACCATATGTGCGCTTGTGGAAATAAATAGTAAAGTTTAACTTTACTATTTTTTTTATTCATTGGGCGAGAAATGAATATATTCAAATTCTAAAATTTATATTAAAAATGTGATAAATTTAAGTTATTAAGAATAAAGAATATTGAGTTGTATAAAATGTGTAACTATTCATTATTATTTCATCGTCGAAGAACTCCTAGAGTTCTTTTTTTTCTTACTTAACTTGAACCAATTTCAAGTAAGTGAAAAAATTAACTTTTTGCACAAAATATATTTGCTTTTAGTGTTAGTTGATATATAATTGTGGTAGTAAGTGGTTAAAAGTGGTAGATAGTGGGGTATTGAATGTGTTTATAGGTGAATACAGACACAACTTAGACTCGAAGAAAAGAGTTATAATTCCTGCTAAATTCCGTGAGGAGTTAGGAGACCTTTTTATCGTTACACGTGGATTAGATGGTTGTTTAACAGTCTATACACAAGAACAATGGGCTACTCTACTTGAACAGTTACAAAAATTACCAACTACAAAAAAAGAATCACGTTTATATGTTCGTAGTATTACATCAAAAGCGACTGAATGTGAATGTGATGGACAAGGTAGAATTCAATTACCAAGTTATTTAATAAGTGAAGCTGCAATTGAAAAAGAATGTGTCATTGTTGGAGTTGCAGATCATGTAGAAATATGGGCAAATGCTCGCTGGGAAGATTATCAACAAGATAGTGAAGCATTTGAAGATGTTGCTGAACAGCTAACGGATTTCTTATTATAATGGAACACATTAGCGTATTACTTCATGAAACGGTGGAAGGACTTAATGTAAAGCCTGATGGCATTTATGTTGATGGTACCTTAGGACGCGCAGGACACAGCAGTCTCATCGTTAAGTCATTATCAACAGGTCATTTATTTGCCTTTGATAAAGATCAAGTTGCACTTGATGAATCACGAATTAGATTACAAGAAGATAGTGATAAAGTAACTTTCATTCATGATGATTTCAAAAATATGAAAAAAGTATTAAACGAACTTGGTATTAACAAAGTCGATGGCGTTATGCTTGATTTGGGAGTATCGTCTCCACAATTTGATGATGCAAATAGAGGGTTTAGTTATCGTTATGATGCGAAACTTGACATGCGTATGGATCAAAGTCAAACACTCACTGCATACGAAGTTGTAAATCATTATGACTATCATGATTTAGTAAGAATATTATTCCAATATGGTGAAGAGAAGTTTGCGAAACAAATCGCACGCAGTATTGAAAGAAATAGAGAAATCAAACCAATAGAAACAACATTTGAGTTAGTAGATGTTATTAAGCAAGCACTTCCAATGAAAGTGTTAAATAAAAAAGGTCATCCTGCTAAACAAACATTTCAAGCAATTCGTTTAGAGGTGAATGGAGAATTAGAATCACTTAAACAAGGCTTAAAAGATGCAATCGATTTACTAAATATACATGGAAGATGTTCAGTTATTACATTCCATTCATTAGAAGATCGTATTGTAAAAGATTTATTTAATGAGGTTTCAACAGTACCTCAAATTGATAAGAGAATTCCAATTCTGCCTAATCAAATTGAAAAAGCGTCTTATCGTTGCATCACAAAAAAACCAATTCTTGCAAGTGAAGAAGAACTTGCGATGAATAATCGCTCACATAGTGCAAAACTAAGAGTATTAGAGAGGATAAATGAGTAAATGGCAAAGATTGTTAAAAAGAAAAAAGTTAAAAGATTACGTTTGCAAAATTTTACAGTTGTATTGTTTTTGTTTGCGGCGATTTGTTCTCTAGGGTCTCGTTTGTTCTTGCGTTCATACAATAATTCATTGAGTGTTGAGAAACAAAAGATTGATACAGAAATCGCAACTATTCAAACGGCAAATGAGGCGTATCGTGTAGATATCCAAACGCTAAGTTCACGTGATAGAATCGAATCAATCGCAAGTGATGCAGGGTTAGACAATAATTCAAATAATATCGTGACTGTTGCTAACGGAGAATAGTTATGAAGCGTCATAACCGCATGCTTCTTTTCATATTTATCTTGACATTAGTGGTGTCAATTTTAGTCGCCTCTAATGTTTTTTTGGTAGCTGTGGTTAAGGTGCATGCAGTAAGTAATACTGATTTAAAGGCTTATGCAGATAGTGCAAATATTACGACTAAAATATTAAATGCAAACCGTGGATATATTTATGATCGTAATGGCAATATTATTGCTCAAGATGTAAATACATATAATATTGTTTGTATCTTAGATAAAAATCGTCCAGCTAAAAAAGGACAAACACCTTATGTTGATGACCCTTCTAAAACTGCTGAAGTTTTAGCTGTGCTTTTGGGTGGGGATAAAGATACTATTTATAATGAATTGACAAAAAACTTATACCAAGTTGAATTAGGCTTAATTGGTAGAAATCTTTCACGTGAAAAGAAAGAAGAAATCGAAAGTTATGGTTTAAATGGTATTGAGTTCTATCCTTCTATCAAACGTTCTTATCCATTAGGAACATTTGCATCTAACTTAATTGGATTCGCACAATCAGATGAGACGGGAAGTACAGTAGGTAAGATGGGATTAGAAATAATTCTTGATGAAGAATTATCAGGGACAAATGGATATAAGAGTTATCAAGCAGATAAACATGGTTTTGTATTACCAGGAATGAAAATAACAGAAGAAAGTGCAATTAATGGAAACAATGTCACACTTACTTTAGATAAAGGTATACAAGAAGCACTTGAACAAGCTTTTGTTCAAACGATGGATTTATTCAATGCCGATCGTGTGTGGGGAGCGGTAATGGAAGTAGATACTGGTAAGGTATTGGCTTGGGGACAAGCACCTTCTTTTGATCCTAATAAATTAGATATTCAAGATTACAATAACTTTGGTGCTCAACTTCCTTATGAACCAGGATCAACAATGAAATCATTTGTGTGGGCAGCGGCAATTGATACAGGAAATTATGATGGAACAAAAGAAGTATATTCAGGACCATATTGTTATAAAGCAGATGGTTTAAATCCGTATCGTGTACAATCAGGAGGATTAGGTTGTATTACCAATGCAAGTTATAAGAACTGGGGTATGGTAGGATATGACTATGGATTAATTTTATCTTCAAACTCAGTGACGGCTGATTTGCTCACGGAAGTCATTAATCCAGATATCTATGAAGAATACTTAGATAAATTTCATTTCTTCCAACCAGTTGAAACTGATAATTTACGAGAAGAAATAGGGATTAAGCATTATAAATGGCCATCAGAAAAAATCACGATGAGTTATGGACAAGGATCAACTGTAACTACATTACAATTATTACAAGCATATTCCGCAATATTTGGGGATGGACAAATGGTTAAACCTTATTTTGTAGAATCTATTCGTGATGCCTATGATTCACAAAAGGTAATATATCAAGCTGAGACTACAGTTGTTGGTCAACCCATTAAAGAATCTACTGCTGCGGAATTAAGAAGTATACTTAAGCGTGTAGTTTATGATCCACAAGGAACAGGGAAGCATTATATGATACCTGAAATAGAAATTGCTGGAAAAACTGGAACAACGCAAGTATTAGTTAACGGATCATATGCTTCTGGAAAGACCATTGCATCAGTTATGATGGCAATGCCAGCGGATGATCCTAAATATATGGTTTATTACGCTTTTGAAGCAGGATATGACCGTAATGCACACTATAAGACAGAACCAATCAAAACGTTGCTTAGAAAAGTTGCGATGTTAACGAATGTAACCAATATTAATCAAGCGACTACTGAAACTGTAGATGCTCCTGGTGAAGGAGAACCAGTTAAGCAAGAAATCAAAACTTATGAAATGCCTAATCTAGTTAATCACTCTTATGAGTATGCGATGGATAAGATAGGAGAATTTGGTACATCAACTTATCTTTTAGGCTCTAGTAATACGATTATTGATCAGTTTCCTAAAGCGGGTTCTTCAGTATCAACAGGTCAAAAAGTGTTCTTACTGACAGATACAGGTGGTTTCTATATGCCTGATTTAACAGGTTGGACACGAAAAGAAGTGACAGCACTGTGGGAAATTACGGACTTTGGATTTAAAATTAGTGGTGGTGGGACTGTAATGTATCAAAATGTCCCAGTAGATGCATTTGTAACCAAAGATACAGAAATTGAAGTTGAACTTCAATAGTGATGTTGCTATAATAGGTAAGCGTGAAAAAAAGGGGGAGCAGAAATGGTGCTAGCTGGCTTAAGTGCATTTTTAGTAAGTGTGATTGCGGTACTTTTCTTGATGCCTCATTATATAAAATTTCTAAAAAAAATTAGTTTTAATCAAACAGTAAGTGAATATAGCTTAGAGGAATATCAACAAAAAGCGAAAACACCAACAATGGGTGGTGTACTTTTTGTCCTTGTGCCAGTAATTGTTACGTTTATCTTTAAACCAGATGCAATTTTCGACTTAGATATCGCAATCATCTTATTAGCTTTTGTAGGATATGGTGCAATTGGCTTTCTCGATGACTATATCATTGTAATTAAACAAGATAATCAAGGATTACTTGCTCGTGATAAGTTTCTTCTACAAGTAGTATTGGCAGTTATTTTCTTCTTTATTTACCAAAGCCATACTTCGTTAGATATCCGCATTCCTATTGTAAATTTCATTCTACCTTTAGGTGGATTGTATGGAATCTTGATTTTCTTCATGTTTGTGGGTGGAAGTAATGCAGTAAATCTTACAGATGGGATGGATGGGTTGGCTGCTGGTTGCAGTTTCATTGCTTTTATTCCTTTCCTACTGTTTGCAATTCAAGACAGAAATGTATCAATCGTGGTATTTATTTGTAGTTTGATGGGTGCTCTGGTTGGGTATCTACGCTACAATATTCATCCTGCAAAGATATTTATGGGCGATGCTGGTTCATTAGCTTTAGGTGGTGCTTTGGCAGCCGTTGCAATGGTTCTTAAACAAGAAGTGGCACTTTTATTTATTGGCGGAGTCTTTGTATGGGAGACACTATGTGTTATCATTCAAATTACATCAGTAAAACTCACTGGTAAAAAAGTGTTTAAGTATACGCCGATTCATTATAGTTTTGTCTTATCAGGCATGAAAGAAACACAAGTTGTTAAATCATTTTGGATTTTAGCTACTATTTGTGCAGTAGTTGGATTTATAATTGCTGTTCTTTAGCTGAGTTTAGGGTTGAATTGATAGCTGAAAGGCTATCGTTTTTTTTCAAATTATTTTATAATTAAATCATCGTGAGGAGGTGTTGTATGGAAAAATTTGATATTCATAATTCTCAAATTGAACTTTCTATGGTATTAAAATTACAACAACTTCAGCGCGAATCTCTGCCAGGCTTAACTTATGAAAACTTGGAAGATGTTTTATATCGTTTTAAATGGGCGCATAAGGCTCCAAGGACTTTACATGATGCAGTAAATGATATATTATCTTTAACGGCGGATAAAATAGTTCAGGCGTTATCAAAACTGGCTATTATTGATGGATATAACAAGAACTTAATGGATTTTAGTGATCTAATAGGAGGAGAACACAATGAATAAAAATACAAAGACAAAACGTTTGGTCGTATTTTTTGTGACAATTGCAGTAATTGCTGCCGTCATTTTGGGATTTTCAAAGGGAATTTCAAAAAATCTTACCCTTGGTTTAGATTTACAAGGTGGATTTGAAATTCTATATGAAGTAAGTCCTTTAGAAGAGGGTGGTACATTACCAGATATGTCAGCGGTTGCCAACAGTGTAAGCAAACGTGTCAATGTTTTAGGGGTAAGTGAACCACAAATTATTATTGAAGGTGACAACCGTATTCGTGTACAACTTGCAGGTGTTGAAAATCAAGACCAAGCACGTCGTATGATTTCAGCAACAGCTAACCTTACTTTTAGAGATGTAAATGATGAACTACTTGCAGATGCATCAATTATTCAAGATGGTGGTGCTACACTAGGTTATCAAGATGGTAAGCCAGTTGTTTCACTAAAAATCGCTGATACTACAAAATTTGGGGATTTAACTGAAAAAGTTGCAGGCATGGGATCAGGAAATAATTTAATTGTTACTTGGTTAGACTATGCTGATGGTGATTCTTATAAAGAAGAAGTAATTAAATCACAAAATGGTGGAGAACCAAAATATATAAGTGCAGCATCTGTTAATCAACGTTTAGACAGTGATGCAATCATTTCTGGTAACTTTACTGAAGCTGAGGCAAGAGAACTTGCAGATTTAATCAGTTCAGGTTCATTACCAGTAAAAATGACTGAAATTTCTAGTAATGTTGTAAGTGCTGATTATGGATTAGGTGCACTTGCGTCAACAAGTTTTGCGGGAATTGTTGGTATTACTTTAGTATTTGCTTTCATGATTCTAATTTACCGTTTGCCAGGAATCATAGCTAGTATTATGTTAACTGTGTATATTTTCGCAGTATTTGCAATTTATAGTGCAATGGGAGCGGTATTTACACTTCCAGGTATTGCAGCTCTAGTTTTAGGGGTTGGAATGACTGTCGATG
>NZ_JAVXGL010000068.1:0-10502 GCF_036657415.1 Anaerorhabdus sp.
AAAATCTTCCCTTGCTGGATACAAAACTTCTTCCACAACTTTAGGTAATCGATGAATTTCATCAACAAATAAAATATCACCTGGTTCAACCGTTGATAAAATAGCTGCCAAATCACCCGCTTTTTCAATACTAGGACCACTACACGTTTTAACTCTACCATGCATTTCGTTTCCTAAGATGTATGCCAACGTTGTTTTACCTAAGCCCGGTGGACCATATAACAATACATGATCCAACGTTTCATTTCTTTGAAGAGCTGCTTGTATAAATATACGCAAATTATTCTTTAATGTATCTTGCCCCACATATTCATTTAAATTTTGAGGGCGCAAGTTTTCTTCTTCATCGCCTGCTTCTTCATAAGCAGATAATAAACGTTCTTCTTCCATTGTAGCCTCCTATTTCTTTTTCATTAAAAGCTGTAACCCTAATTTCAAGTATTCATCACTTGATAATCCTGGTTGTTCTCTTAATTTATTCGCAATAGATTGTACTTCTCCTTGTTTATAGCCTAAAGATTTCAATCCTTCCATTGCATCTGTTAATTCACTTGCAATTGGTTCATTACTTTGAGCACTAACCAATTTACCTTTTAAATCCAAAATAATTTGACTTGCCGTTTTACCACCAATTCCTGGTAATCCCTTTAAGAAATTTACGTCTCCATTTTCAATTGATTGTACAATTTGCTCATAATGAAATTTACTTAACATTCCCATGGCTGTTTTAGGACCAAGGCCTTTTACTGAGATTAATTTTAAAAATAATTCATATTCTTCTAATGATAAGAAACCATATAAACTTAGTTCATCTTCACGAACATGTTGATATGTGAAGATTTGAATTTCTTGATTTAATTTGATTGCTTCTGGATGTCCAAAGAAAATGCGATAACCAATCCCTTGATTATCTAATATTATCCAATCAATTCCATATGCAAATACTTTTCCACGAATAAACGCTATCATTTTAATCACCTCCTATATTTTACCACAATTTCATTATTTCTTTTGCTAAATCAGCGCAAAACAAGAAAAATGTATTAGTTTTTATTCTAATACATTTCTGCTATTCTATCGGTTTTTTAGGCTAAAACTAGATTTAATTCTTATTTCGTATCTGTTTCTTGAACTTCTATAATTTCTTCTTGTGTTGGTTCACTTTCAACATCAACTTCTTCAATTATTTCATCACATTCTTCGCAATTTTCAAAATCATTCTCTTCATCAATTGCACGTACTCTAAAATGTATTCTTTTAATTTCATCCAACATTTCTTCTTGTGTTTCTAAATGTATTGCAAAACCATAGAGAAGTACACTAGATAATACGCCTGTAATTAATAATGTAATAAAGATTGTAATATTAAATGAAGGTTCTACAAAGTAACGCATCATTCCACGCATTGACATTGTGCTTGTTGCAAATGCAGCAAATATACCACTAATAAGTGTAACAACTGCTAAAACTTTTAACGTAACGATTACTATTTTTTTCATATTTATCACCTCTTAGACATCGTAGTAACTACGGTAGGTACGGTCCTAGTTTTATATCCTCTAACCTATTTTTATGCTAACACTCGTATAAATAGACATCAAGAAATGTGATTATAAAATAAAAAATCCATGATATAAAATCATGAATTCTTAATTAATCAAAATATTCAAATTTAAAATCATTAATGAAGACAGTATCTCCTTCTTTTGCACCTGCTTCTTTTAGTGCATCATCAACACCCATTTTCTTTAATGTTGATGCAAAGCGATAAACTTCTTCTTCTCTTTCAAAGTCGACACTTCTAAACAAACGATCTAAACGTTTTCCTTCTAACTTCCATTGCCCATTTCCTAAGTTGAAAACTTCAAATGCTGGAGCTTCAGGTTTAAATTTATAAAGTATGCCTTCAGTTTGTGTTTCCTCATCAACCATTGGAAACTCTGGAGTAACTTCTAATAAATCTGCAACACGATATAGAACACTTTCAAGCCCTTCGTGAATAATCGTAACTGTTGGAAAAACTTCTAAATCTGGATAAGCTTTTCTAAAACGTTCAAGATTTTCTTCGGCAGATTCTAAATCCATTTTATTTGCGATAACAACTTGCGGACGTTCTGTAAGACGCAGTTCATATTGACGAAGCTCATCATTAATAATCTTATAATCTTCGACTGGATCTCTTCCATCATGGCCACCCATGTCAATAACATGAAGTAAAACACGACAACGCTCAATATGACGTAAGAATTGATGACCCAATCCCTTACCTTCACTAGCACCTTGAATCAACCCTGGTAAATCAGCCATTACAAAACTACGTCCATCACTTACTTGAACAACACCTAAATTAGGAGTAATTGTTGTGAAATGATATTCAGCAATTTCAGGTCTAGCTTTACTAACAACTGAAAGAAGTGTTGATTTTCCAACTGAAGGAAATCCAATTAATCCGACATCAGCTAAAAGTTTAAGTTCAATTTGAACTTCTTTAACTTCGCCATCTTCACCTTGTTCAGCGTAGTCTGGAGCATTGTTTCTTCCTGTTGCGAAATGCCAGTTACCTCTACCACCTTTTCCACCTTTTGCAATCACTGCAGATTGTTCAGGTTTTACTAGATCGGCAATGATTCCGCCTGTTTCTACATCTTTTATCATTGTTCCTAGTGGAACTTTTACAATAATATCTTCACCATCTGGGCCATGCATTTTATTTGCACGTCCATTACCACCACTTTGTGCGTTGACTTGACGATTATAACGAAGGTCTAAAAGTGTTGATTTATTTGTATCAACTTCAAAGATGATACTTCCACCTTTTCCTCCATCACCACCCGCTGGTCCGCCTAGTGGAACATACTTTTCGCGACGAAAAGCAACAAGTCCATTGCCACCATTTCCCGCTTTAATTTTTAATTTGACACGATCTATAAACATTGTTGGACCTCCTCTTAAAGAAATAAAAGTCCCCAATACGTTGGGGACACTTTGTTATGCTTGAGGATAAACAGAAACTTTCGTTTTGTCTTTTCCTAAACGTTCAAATTTAACGACACCATCAACTAACGCGAATAGAGTATCATCACCACCACGGCCAACATTTGTGCCTGGATGGATCTTAGTGCCACGTTGACGATATAAGATAGAACCTGCACTTGCAAATTGACCATCTGATTTTTTAGAGCCCAAACGCTTTGATTGAGAGTCACGGCCATTCTTAGTAGAACCTACCCCTTTTTTCGAAGCGAAGAACTGAATATCTAATCTAAACTTCATGGTTTACACCTCCTGTTTACTTATCTTTATGTAAGCTTTATAGCTTTCTTGTATTGTTTGTAGCTGAATAATTCCTGTTTTAAGAATTATTTGAGCTTCCTTGTTGTTAAGATTATTTGCAACAACTTTTATTTCATTGTCTTGCATTTGACAATCATAACCAGTTTTGAATTCTTCAAGTGCATTAAGTAAGCCTATTGCTATACTACTAACACCTGCACAAACCAAATCTTTACCATGTTCATCAAATTCTGCATGACCTTTAATATCCAAACTAACAATGCAATTATTATTCGTTTGAATAAAAATTTGTATCATAATTAAGCCTCGATCTTTTCAACAACTAATTTAGTATATGGTTGTCTATGACCTTGTTTACGACGAGTAGAACCTTTTTTAGATTTGTATTTGAAGATTGTAATTTTCTTCGCTTTACCTTGTTTTTCTACTTTACAAGTTACTTTTGCTCCACTTACGTATGGAGTACCAACTTTAATTGTTCCGTTTGAAACAACAACAACTTTGTCCATTACAACTTCAGCACCTGCTTCAACTTCTAATTTTTCAACGAAAATTGTTTGTCCTTCTTCAACACGTAGTTGTTTTCCACCTGTTTCGATAACTGCGTACATTCCATGCACCTCCTAATCTTTTTTTCTGAATCTGTAGACTCGCCAAGTGAGGGGGCTATAAGCTCTTATTCCCTTTTTTGAGCGGTTATAGACCCTAGTGAGGGCATATAACATAAGGAGTATAGCATACTCCTATTGATACAGTCAACACAAAACACAAAATACCCTGTAAAATAAGTCTTTTTCTTCATTAGCTCCTTTTATTTCTTTGCGTACTTATCACAAATGCTTGGATTAAAAAGAAGATACGTGTTAAAACTACAAAATACTAAGTCGCATTAAATATTTTGACACATTAAGTCCAACATCAAGTTCGCTTTGGGAACAGATTAACTGTCATCGTTCTTTTTTCTATAAAAATAACTGTGATATTTATCACAGTTATTATAACTATCCTTTTTTCGTTTCGCAATAAATACAACGATATGTTTGCATTTCTTCATCGGACAAGTAGAAGATATGATCTAATTCTTGTTCAATTGATGTAATGCATCTTGGGTTTTTGCATTTGACAATGTTTTTTATTTCTTTTGGTAATGATAGTTTCTTCTTTTCACTTACCACACCATCTTTAATAATACATACAGATATATTTGGATCAATATACCCTAATACATCTAGATTCACTTCAAAATCATCATCAATTTTTAAAATGTCTTTTCTTCCCATTTTGCCACTTTTTACATTCATAATCATGGCAACTGAACAATCTACATCTGCAAGACCTAAGCTATCATATACTTCTTTTGCTTTTCCTGCTGTAATATGGTCTAAAACGATTCCGTTTTTTATGCTATCGATATTCATCTGCTTCCCTCCCTATTTCAATCCAAGCATGGTCATAATCAATGCCATACGAATATACTTACCAAACAACGCTTGTCTAAAGTAAGCAGCACGCGGATCTTCATCAACATGTACTGAAATTTCGTTTACACGTGGAAGTGGATGCATAATTGTTAAATCTTTTTTAGCTTTTTTCAATTTTTCAGTATCTAAAATATAAGTATCTTTTAGACGAATGTAATCAGCTTCATTGAAGAAACGTTCACGTTGGACACGTGTCATATAAAGGATATCTAATTTATCCATGACTTCTTCCATTGTTTTTACTTCTTCATAAGTTACATTTGATTTCTTTAATACATCTTCAACAATATACTCTGGAACTTGTAATTCCTCCGGTGAAATAAGTACAAAATGTACATTTTCATATCTTGTCAAAGCTTTAATTAATGAGTGAACAGTACGACCAAATTTCAAGTCACCACATAGACCAACAACTAAATTGTCGAAATGTCCTTTCTCACGGTGGATTGTTAATAGGTCTGTTAGAGTTTGAGTTGGATGATTATGTCCTCCATCTCCGGCATTAATAATAGGTACCGTTAAATCTCTAGATGCAACAAACGGTGCCCCTTCCTTTGGATGTCGCATCGCAATGATGTCTGCATAACAAGCTACCGTTCTTGCGGTATCTGATACACTTTCACCCTTTGCGGCACTACTTGAATCCGCAGATGAGAATCCTAAAACATTCCCACCTAGTTCGAGCATCGCTGCTTCGAAGCTTAATCTTGTTCTTGTACTAGGTTCAAAGAAACAGGTAGCTAGAGTCTTGTGTTTACACACCTCTTGGTACTTTTCCTTGTTGGCGATGATATCATCAGCCAAGACAAGAAGATTGTTGATTTCCTCTACTGATAAATCCATTGGGTCAATCAAATGCTTCATATTCACTTTTTCCTCCTCATAGTGCGCTCTCTTGGCACACTATCGTCAATATTATAACAGTTTTAAAAAACTTGTCATGAGTTTTCAATCCAAAACACAAAAATTTCATTTTTCCAAAATAAAAGACAACTGAATTCCAGCTATCTTGTGATAAATATTGGTTTTTCTACAAGTACTTGGTTATTTTTACCTTTTACAATTTCAAATAAACAACTTGTAGAATATTCTTTATTTTCATCATAAATTGGCTTCATTCGTTTGATTTTGAAGCCATTTTTCAGAGTTTCTTCCACAATTTCTGTTAATCGCATTGTACGATGAACTAAATAGAATCGCCCCTCATCTTTCAATAAACGTCGCACATGAACAAATAATTCTCTTAACGTTAACATTTCCTCATGTCGAGCAATACGTAAATATTCGCTTTCATTTACATTTGAATTCTCATCAACTTTAAAGAAAGGCGGATTACATACGATGACATCAAAGGGAGCATACTCAAAATTTTGAATCTTTGTATGAACGAGTACTGCATCAACGTGATTATGTTTCATATTTTCTTCAGCTAAACTAAGCGCTTCTTGAAAATAATCAATTCCGACTAATGTTTTAGGATTAAATAGACTTGCATAAAGTAAAAGTGCACCATTATTACAACCAATATCCAAAACACTTTCATCTTCTTTTACATAAAGAAACTTCCCTAGATAATGTGTATCACTATTCATACGAAACATATCTTTTCGTTGTTTGATTTCTAACGTTGTTTCAGGCAAATAATCAAAAGACATTCTCTTGTTCTAGTTCAAACCAAAATGTCGAACCTTCCCCTTCCATACTAATAACACCATATCGTGCATGATGATTATCTAGGATAGCCTTGACTATCGCAAGACCTAGTCCTGTACCAACTTCTGCACGTTTAAATTGTTTATCAATTTTATAATATCGATCCCATATATATGGAATGTTTTCCATTGGAATTCCCGAACCTTCATCCTGAACCTCTACATGGATACAATCATCTTTTCGGACGATACGAATTGTAATCTTCTTGCCATCATCTGTATGTTTAATAGCATTAGATAAAAAGTTATAAATAACTTGTCCAATTTTAACTTCGTCTGCGCATAGAATAATTGACTCTTCACTCTCAAGTTCTACTTCAAAGTGATGTTCTTCAATTAAAACTTCAAACAATGATAGAATATAATGACATTTTTTAACAACATCAAAATTAGTAAGTTTCAATAAATAATTACCTGATTGCATCATTGATAACTCACGCATATCCATAACAAGATGATCTAGATAATCCACTTCATTGAGAATTACGTTTAAATGTTGATTGCGTTTCACAGCATTCTCACCAGATATATCACGAATCATTTCAGCATAGGCCTTAATCATTGTGAGCGGTGTTTTAATATCGTGTGATACATTCGCAATTAAATCTTTTCGCAATTCATCCACCTTTGATAATTTTTCAGTCGCATCATTTAACGTTGTCGCAAGTTCATCAATTTCACTAAAATATGATCCCTCAAAATGAGCATTTTCATAATCCGCTTTTGATAACTTATCCGCTGAACTTTTCATCTTTACAATTGGTTTTGATAAACCATTAGAAATGAATAGTGAGATAACGAAAGAGCATCCTACTACAACCAATGTATAGAAAAAATATTGCTCTTTAAAAAAGCTTACAATGGAATCAACAGGTTCTAATGGACTATTTATATAGAGATATAGATTACCTAAATTGGTTTTTATTTTTTGACCATATAAAATCATTTCTTGTTTACTTTTTGAGTTGACAAGTACCTCTGAAAAATCATTTCCAACAGAATTGACATATTCATTCATATACATTCCATTATTAAAAGGGACAATATCCTGTCCTCCTAATGATATTTTTTGATTGAATATACAACTTTGTCCTAAACCATCTGCACTATAAACCATTTTTCCTTGTTCATTATAAATTGCAGCACATACACTATTATTTACAGCAACTTGAAAGGCTTTTTCAACTAAGTAATCACTTCCAGTATCGTTGTGTATAATGTACGTTTCTAGTTTTGATGCAACTTCTTTAATTGCACTAATCTTATTATTACGATAATAAGGTTTAATTAAAGAAAATTGAAGTATCCCTAGTATTAACAAGAGCACAAGGGCAAATAAGAAGAAATCCAACCAAACATTGAATTTTATTCCTCTTAATTTATACTTCAAATTTATACCCCATTCCACGAACTGTCACAATAAAATCACGATATTTTCCTAAATTGTGTCTTAACATTTTAATATGTGTGTCCACGGTTCTATCATCACCAAAGTAATCATAATCCCATACTTCTTCTAATAATTTCATACGTGATAACGCAATGTTTTTATTTTTTACCATATATAGAAGTAGATCAATTTCTTTTGGTGTCAAATTAACTTTTTCATTATCCACTAATACACTTCGTCCATCAACATCAATGGTAAGCCCCTCAAAACAGAGCATTTGATTTTCTTTCGCACGTCCACGATCTAAAACAACTTTAACTCGTGCCATTAATTCTTTAGGTGAGAATGGCTTAATTACATAATCATCCACACCTAGTTCAAACCCAAAAAGTTTGTCATATTCTTCTTGTCTTGCAGATAACATAATCACTGGAATATCTTTTAATTTTTTTATTTGTTTACAAGCAGAGAAGCCATCTAATTTTGGCATCATGATGTCCAAAATAACACAATCAAAATTTTGATTTTCAACAAGTTGAATTGCTTCTAATCCATCACTTGCCTCCTCTACTTCGTATCCATTTAACAATGCATATTCACGTACCACTTCACGAATCATTAATTCGTCATCAACGATTAAAATCTTTGCCATGTTCATCCTCCTATTTTTCTTCTAGTAAACGAACGGTGTTTACTAAGCATGAACCTTTATCATCCATCTTTCCTTCAAAGAATACATAGTGTCCTTTGACTAAAATTGGTTGAACTTTTTGGTAAACATTCGGCATGACAACAAGATCTATATCGCTTGTCTCATCATACCCAATTACAAACGCCATCAAATCACCTTTTTTAGTGCGATGTTGGCGAATCTTACTAATACAACAGAATCCTTTCACAAAACCTTGACTCTGTCTTAATTTTACAAGGGGTTGACCCTCTATGCCAAGTTTTTTCTTTATTTCTAGAATAGGATGTGAACCCAAATAGAATCCAAGAACTGTTTTTTCACGTTCACTCCGCTCCAAAACATCTTCTTTTATTTGATAAAGTATTGGTTTTGATACCAATCCCAAGTCAATACGACTTTGATTACCTGTATCAATTCGAACTAAATCAGCATAGCGAATCGCATCATCCAGCGATGCCAATAAGCTCTTACGATTCACTTTAAATTCATCTAACGCGCCTGCATCTATTAATGATTCAATAATTTTACGATTTACTTTTCTTGTCAAAATACGTGCAACAAAGTCATGAAAATCATTGAATTTTCCATTTACTTCTCTTTCATTTACAATTTCTTCAATGGCACTTCCGCCAACATTTTTAATTGCAAGTAGTGGAAAACGAATTGATTTATCTTCTAATTCAAATGTAAATGAGCTTGTATTAACAGATGGAACTAGTATTGGTATTTCTTTTCTACGACATTCATCAATGTATTCAGCAGTTTTACTTTCTGAACCAATTACACTATTTAATAATGAGCAATAAAATTCATATGGATAATTAGCCTTTAAATAAGCTAGTTGATAAGCCACTAATCCATACGCAACAGAATGTGCTTTACCAAAACCATATCCCGCAAACTTTGCGATTAAATCAAATAATTGATGTGCTAACTCTTTTGTATAACCATTCTTCAAACATCCATCAATGAAATCTTTTTCCATTAACGCAATGTCACTTGCTTTTTTCTTAGACATTGCTTTTCTCAAAATATCTGCTTTACCTAATGAAAATCCCGCCATGATTTGAGCTACTTGCATGATTTGTTCTTGATAAATCATAATTCCATACGTATCTTTCAAAATTCCTTCCAATTTAGGATGAATATATTGAATAGAGCTTGGATTTTTTTTAGCTTCTAAATAAATAGGAATATTTTCCATAGGTCCTGGTCTAAATAGCGCAATTGTAGCCACAATATCATTAAAACATGTCGGCTCCATTTTACGAATTAAATTTTTCATACCATCTGATTCCAACTGAAAAATCCCCATTGTATCGACTTTTCGAATAATTTCAAAAGTTTTCTTGTCATCTTGTGGTATTTGAAGAATAGCAAAATCTTGATTTTTTGCTTGTATCATTTTGACAACATCATCAATAATTGTTAGATTACGTAAGCCTAGAAAATCCATCTTGATTAGCCCAATTGATTCCAAATACTCCATTGTATATTGTGTTGATACCATATCTTGCTCAATTTGAATGGTTGGCACAACTTGATTTAATGGCAAATTAGACATATCAACACCTGCTGCGTGTGTACTTGTATGTCTTGGAAGGCCTTCAAGTTTTAATGCAATTCTAAATAATTCTGTATAACGCTTATCTGCATCAATTAATTGTCTTAAATATGCAGATTCTTTATACGCTCTACGAAGTGTCATTTTTGGAGCAAATGGTACAGCCTTGCTAATTACATCAATTTCGCGTAATGGGATTTCTAAAACTCGCCCCACATCCCGTAATACCTGTTTAGCACCCAATGTACCAAAAGTCACAATGTGCGCAACATGTTCTTTACCATAAGTTTGATATACATAATCAATAACTTCATCGCGGCGATCATCTGGAAAGTCTGTATCAATATCTGGCATAGAAATACGTTCTGGA